>OZ243913.1:0-112500 GCA_965213705.1 Trueperaceae bacterium
TTTTTTGAGCCATTTCGCTATTGTGGTGCGGGACACGCCGAATGTTCTGGTCAGCCCACGCATACTAGAGCGCTCCTGATACGACTTCAGTATCTCATCTTTCTTCGCTTCGCTGTACCCTTTAGTGCTCGCGTTCTCGCGACTGGACTTGCCGCACGCTCGACACAGGTACTTTTGCTTGCCGTTTGGTGCATGACCGTTCTTGACAAGCTCTTCGCTCTCGCAGTGGCAGCAACGTACAACTTTGGTGACCATTCCTTAGCTTATCAGTCTTTGCTAAACCACTACCAAGAAATGAACCGCGAGGGTTTGAGACGGCCCGCCTCCGACCTTGCCCCGCTTTTGGTGTTACCGCTCACAGTGCCGCTGTCCGCATCAGCTGGAACTGTCGCCCCGAGCAAACCGCTTTTGGTACCAGTTCATGAGCGGCGTGACCGACACGCCGTGGACGAACGAGCTGGCGGCGATGGTGACGAGCGTCAGCGACAGCACCTTGTAAGCTACCCCGTCGGGCAGCCCGTGGTTCTCGGCGTACATGAGGTAGTAAACCGAGCCGATGCCGCGGATGCCGAACCAGGCAATAAACCCTTCGCGCACGTCGTCGGTGTGCGAACCCAGCAACCCGACCCACACCGCGAGCGGGCGGATGACCAAAAACATCAGCGGCACGAACCACAGCGCCTCCCACCCCCACTCGGCGTAGTACAGCAGTGCGCCCACGAGGACGACCATCGCCACCGCGCCGATGCGCTCGAACTGCTCGGTAAACCCCAGCACCGCCGAAGCCATGTAGGCCGGGGCTTTTTCGGGGTCGACCGCCATCTCCTCGCCCTGGCCTTGCTGCGCGGCCGCGGCGACCTCCGCGCTGGCTGCGGCGCTCTCCTCGTCGGCCATACTCTCGTCTACGCCGTTTTCGTTCAGACCCTTTTCATTTGCGTAGTGACGCTCGACCGCCCGCAGCGCCAGACCCGCCGCGAACGCCGCCAGAAAAGCGTAGGTGTGCACCCACAGCGCCAAGCCGTAGGACAAAAAAACGAGCCCGAGCGCCAGAAAGTCGTCGAGCCCCACCGCCTCCCGGTGCTCTTTGCGCAGGTAAACCACAAGCCGACCTGTCGCCGCCCCCAACAGCGCGCCGACCGCCAAGCCGCCCAGGATGGCCCAGAAGACGTCGAAAACGAGCCAGCGCCAGCCGTACTCGCCGAGTTCGCGAAGACCTAACAGCCCCAACCCCAGCATCACAAAAGGAAACGCCGTGCCGTCGTTAAAACCGGCCTCGCCGGTAAGCGCGAAACGCAGTTGGTCGCTGTCGCCCGGGTCCTCGAGCTGCACGTCCGAGGCCAGCACCGGGTCGGTGGGCGCGAGCACCGCGCCCAGGATGACCGCGCCGCCCAGCGGCAGCCCGAGCAGCCAAACCCCCACGCCGGTAATGAGCGCGACCGTCACGGTCATGGACACGAAAGCGAGCAGCAGGGGCAGCCGCCAGCGAGCGTCGCGGAAGGGAATACGCATCTTCAGCCCGGCCGCGAACAGCGACAACACCACGACCGTCTCGGACAAGCGCTCGATAAATTTCACCGTGCCCTCGCCGAGCGGTTCTATAGTCAACATCCCCAAACCGAGCGGACCCACAAGCAAACCCGTCGCCAGGTAGAGCAGCGACGCCGACAGGGGCAAGCGCTTCAGCACGGACCCCGCCAAGGCCATAAAAGTGAGCAGCAGGCCCACGACGATAAACCAGACGTAAAACCCCATCAGCCGTTCCTAAAACCGGGCTCGAGCCGGGGTCGAACGGCGCTGAAAACCACCCTTGCGAACCTCGTCCGCAGACCGTGTTCGGTTTTCGTGTTGAACGGGTTGAGCGGCGTTGCTACGGTTGAAATAGTCACGGTTGGAGCGTTCATTGCTTACTTTAACCCTGCAACCGGCAGGTGACTGAGTAACTTTCGCTGCCATCGCGAGGTTTCCACTTCGTCGAGTAACGCCTTAGCGAGCATGTTGTTTGTCTCGAGGGTCGAAACCCCGCACAAGCCGCGAGACTCGACCAAAATCACGGCGCGAAGCCCGCCGCCAGTGGGAATGGTAAGGTAATTCCGGATGAACTTTTGCACTGGCTTTTGCACCGGCATAAAGGAGGCAACATGAAACGCTACTTTCTCGTTCTCTCGGCTTTGCTGTTTTTTGTGACGGCGGCGGCGCAAGCGCCCGCAGGGCTGGTCGTTTTGCAGAGCGCGACCGACATAGAGACGACCCAGGCCAAGCTCGAGGCGGCCATCTCAGCCGCCGACGGGCTCAACGTCATGACGGTTATCGACCACGCGGCGAACGCGGCGAGTGTGGGCTTAGACCTGCGCCCGACCCGTGTGGTTTTGTTCGGCAACCCGAACGCGGGCACGCCGCTGATGCAGGCCGCGCAGTCGGTCGCTATCGACCTACCCCAAAAGATGCTGCTTTGGGAAGACGAGGTCGGCGACGTGTTCGTGGCCTACAACAACCCCTACTACCTCAAAGCGCGCCACAACGTCGCAGGGCAGGACGAGGTTTTAGCTAACATCGCCGCCGCACTCGACAGGCTCGCCAAAGCCGCGACGGCACCGTAAAGAGCGTGGGAGCAGCTGAGCGGAGAAACTAGCTCCTCCGCTCAGCTCTCCGTCCTCAAAGAAAACACCCCAACCCGCCGCGTGGTAGCTTGACCTATGGCTTTTTTCCGTCGCCACCGGGCTTACCTCGTCCACGTCTACACCGCCTCGACGCTCGTGTTCGTGGTCTTGGGGATGGAGTGGGTGCTGAGCGGCGACTACGGTCTCGCCCTCGGCATGATGGCGATAACGATTCTCATCGACGCGACCGACGGCCTGTTGGCGCGGCGTTTCCGGGTCAAGGAGACGGCGAGCGGCGTGGACGGCGCGCTGCTGGACAACATCGTCGACTTTTTGAGCTACGTGGCCCTGCCGATGCTGTTTTTGCTCCGGGCGGAGATGTTGCTGCCGCCGGTCACGCTGTGGGTATCGTTCGTCATGTTCGCGAGCGCTTTCGGCTTTTCGCGCACCACGGCCAAACTGGCCGACAAGGGCTTTTTTGTGGGGTTCCCGTCGTACTGGAACATCCTCGTGTTTTACCTCTATTCGCTAGCAAGTCCGGCACCGCTCAACACGCTGCTCGTCGTCGTGCTGTCGCTGCTGGTTTTCGTGCCGGTGCGGTTTTTGTACGTGAGCCGCTTGTCCAAAGGGCGCACGCTGCACTTTGCACTCGGAACGGTGTGGGGTTTGTTTTGCCTCGTCGCGCTGTTCTTACCAGTGAGCGAGTTCCGGACGAACCTGCTCTACTTGTCGCTCGCTTATCCAGTTTTTTACACAGCCCACTCGCTTTTGCTCGACTTGAAAGAGCGTCAACCGGAGTTGCTGGCGCGGCTCGGGCTGTGAGCCAGCTCCGCCCTCGCCGCCGCGAACATCACCCCTAGCGGGGCCGCGCACGCCGTCCAGCGCCGAAACGCCTCCGCGCCCTGGTAGACGAGCATCGGGAGGCCGTTTTGGGTTGCCAACCCGGCGGCAGCCGCGTCTTGCAACAGCCGCGTGCGCTCGGGCCGGTAAACGAGGTCGCAGACAAACCCGTTCTGGGGCAACACGCCCTCCGGCAGTGGCGACAAGTTGGGGTTCACGCCGCCCCGCTCCATCCCGACCGAGGTCGTGTTGACGAGCAGGTGCGCGCGCCGCACCGCCTCCGGCAAAGCTGCCTCACCCAAGACCTCTATCCGGCCCGAAGCCCCAAAGTCGGCGGCGAGGGCGTGGGCTTTTTCAGGCGTTCGGTTGTAAACCTGCACAAGGTCCACACCCGCGCTCAATAAGGCGTACACGACCGCCCTGGCCGCCCCGCCCGCACCGAGCACCACGGGGGCGGTACCTTTTACCTCGAGCCCGGCGGCTTCGCGGAGCGCCCGCAAAAAGCCGAGCGCGTCGGTGTTGTGGCCCAGCAACTCACCCGCCCGGTTCACGACGGTGTTGACGGCCCCGACGGCCTCGGCGGTTTTCGTGAGCACGTCCATCAGCGGCAAAACGTCGAGCTTGTGGGGAATGGTTACGTTCGCGCCGAGAACGCCCGGCGCGCGCAGGGCGGCGACAGCCTCGGCCAGGTCGCCGGGCGCGACGTCGCGCGCTTCGTAACGAGCCGCTACGCCCGACGCCGCAAAAGCGGCGTTGTGCATGGCGGGGCTTACAGAGTGCCCGGCCGGGTGGGCCAGCAGGTAAACCCGCTTCACGCACCCACCGGTTTAAGCACCTACGGTGCGGCGCTCGAGCAGTTCGGCGAGCACCTCCAGCGTCTTGTCGACGTCCTCGTCACCGACTTCGTAGTGCGTGACGAGTCGAATCGTCGTCGGCGTCATCGCGTTGCTGAGGACGCCCGCGTCCTTCAGGGCAGCGGCGAGAGCGGGCGCGTCCGGCACGGTGAAGTAAACCATGTTGGTCTGGACGGTGTCCAAGTCGAGGGTGACGCCGGGTAAACGGGCCAACCCTTCGGCCAAACGGCGCGCCCGGGCGTGGTCCTCGGTCAGGCGCTCGGTCATGGTCTCGAGGGCGACGATGCCCGCCGCGGCCAACACGCCCGCCTGCCGCATCCCACCGCCGAGCATTTTGCGGTAGCGGTGCGCGCGCCCGATAAACTCCGTTGAGCCCAACAGAACCGTCCCCACCGGAGCCGCCAGGCCCTTGCTGAGGCACAGCGAAGCCGAGTCGAAGGGCGCGCAGAGTTCGGCTATCGGCACACCCAGCGCCGCGGCGGCGTTGAAGGCCCTGGCCCCGTCCAAGTGCAGCGGCAAACCCTCCTCGCGGGCAACCTGCGCAATTTCCCGGCAGCGCTCTAAGGGGACGACGGTGCCGCCCGCCTTGTTGTGAGTGTTCTCTAAAACGACAAGTCCGGTCGGGGCCTGGTGGACGCTATGGTGGACGGCGGCGCGAACGTCCGCCGCCTCGGGCACACCCTGTGGTGCAGGCACGAGCCGCGCCACCAGTCCGCTCACCACGGCGAACGCACCGATTTCGTACTCATAGATGTGCGCGCCCTCGGGCGCGATGACCTCGTCGCCGCGGCCCGTGTGGGTCGCCAAGGCAACTTGGTTGCTCATGCTGCCGGTCGGCATGAACAAGCCCGCTTCGAACCCGGCGCGCTCGGCCAGCATCTCTTGCAGACGGTTCAGCGTCGGGTCTTCTCCGTAAACGTCGTCGCCGACCACGGCCTCGGCCATCGCGCGGCGCATCTCGGGGGTCGGGCGGGTCACGGTGTCTGAACGGAGGTCGATAGGGTGCATAGCTTATTCTAACGCGCCCGCACGCCCACGCACAAAAAGGAGGACTTCTGAGAAGTCCTCCTTTGCAAACCCGTTTTTATTCGGCGTTAGGGTGCTGCAGCTCCGACGGTGACAGCGACTTGCGCGCTGCTCACGCCTCCGTTCGTGTCACGAATCGTGTAAGAAAAAATGTCTGTGCCCGTGAAACCGGCGTCGGGTGTGTACTCCACCAAAGCTCCGCCCAACACCGTGGCCGTTCCGTTGGGAGCCGGTGTGACCGCCGTGATAAGAAGCGGGTCGTCGTCGGGGTCGGAGTCGTTGGCAAGAACATCAATCGTGACCGCTGTGTCGACCGCCGTCACCGCTTCGTCGCCCTCCGCGACGGGGGGTTCGTTGTTGGAAACGTCGAAAGCGTATGACTCAAACACAGCCTCGTTCACGCCGTTGATTGTAAAAACGGAAAAGGAGTGACGACCGTTGCCCAATTCCGCTGTGTCTATACTCGTGGAGTAGGCAGGAACGACGTCACTGGTATAGACTGTTTCGCCGTCCAAAAAAACCTCTAAATACTGAATGCCGCTTTCAGGGTCGGATACCGAGGCAGTCAAAGAGACATTGCCTTTCTGTTGTCCTTGCGGTACCGTAGCTCGGACAACAGGCAAGCTGCCGTCCACTTGAACAGCTGCTTTGTAAAGCGCGTTGTCCTGACCCTTGTCGTCGGTGGCGATAACCTCCAGCTCGGCCGGGACCAACCCCGTTTTGGCACCTTGAAAGGGAACCACAAAGGTAAAAGGATTGCGGAAAATTTCCTCGTCCACGTCGGCGCTCAGGGTATTTCGCCAGACTTCGCTATAGACGGTATCGCCGACACTGTTCCGCCCACCCTGCCGCAAGATGAGCGTAACGCTCATCACCTGCCGCTCGTCGGAGGAGGTTATCTCTACGGGCACCCTGTTGGCCGCGACGGTGTTGCTGTTGGGGTCGTACTGCTGCGTTGCCGGGGCCAAGATGACGCCGCCCGAAGGCTTGCGCGACTCGAGCCCGTTAATAGTCGCCACCGACACCTGGGGCGCGGTGTCCGGAACAATCTCGAGGGCGCTGTTGCAAGCGCTCAGAACGACAGCCAAGGCTGTTAGGAGAAAAATTTTAAGCCACATATTAGTTTAGCGCTGCTCTACTGGAACTTGAATAGCCATTCGATAAGGTCCCGAGCGAAAAGCCGAGTTCAAGTCATCGGTTCCATAAAGGTAGAAATCACCGTATGCGCCAACTGCACCACCCGAAAAAAGAATCTTATAGTCTTCATACGCAATGGTGATAGGTGTAAAGAAACCGTTCGGCGAAGTCACCAGCGGGCCCCTCGCAAACCTTGCACCCTCAGAATCGAAGCGGCAGCCCAAGTTTTCGCCCCCCACGACCGGCAGAGGTTGTGTGCAAGTTATACCGGCCGGTACATAGATGTTCAAGGCACCTTGGCTGTTGACGACGCTGTCGCCGGGAAACAGCGGGTTGCCGCTCGAGTCGTAAAACTCTATTGTATATCCCTCGACCGTCGCGCCGATGGCACCTGCGCGGCTGGCGAAGTTGAGGGTGTGGCTCGGAATAGTGAAGGTTACGACGCCCGTTTCTCTGTTAAGGGTGTACTGAAAGCCAAGTGGCAAAGGCGAAATGCCCAGGTCGATTTGGGGCTTGTTGTAACCCAAGTTGATTCCGCAGCTCGAGAGTAGCAGCAGCAAAGCGGCGGCTGTAAACACGTTCCATAATTGTTTCATGCAAGCTCCTCCTTGAGCTGTGGATTAACAATATAGAACGAAAGCCTCTTCAAGCCAGCTAAAAAATCCACAGGCTCGACGTGCACGTCGCTGGGCACGTTGATGACCCTGGGGGCGAAGTTGAGGATGCCGCGCACGCCTGCGGCGACGAGCGCGTCGGCGGCCTCCTGCGCGGCGTCTTGCGGAACCGTCAAAAAGCCGATGTCGACGCCTTTTTCCTTGACGACGCGGGACAGTTCGCGGGTGTGGTACACCTCCAAACCGGCGACTGTCTGCCCGACGCGGGCCGGGTCGATGTCAAAGAAAGCCTTGAGTGAAAAATCGTACTGGTCGAAGTTGGGGTAGTGGGCTATCGCCTCGCCCAACCGGCCCATGCCCAAAATAGCGACGTTCCAGGCCCTGGTGAGGCCCAAAATCCGGCGCAGCTCGCGGCGCAACGTGGGCACGGTGTAGCCCGCGCCCCGCGTGCCGAAACGACCGAAATAGGCGAGGTCTTTGCGCACCTGGAACGCCGAAACTTGCGCCTCGTCGGCGAGCTGCTCGGAGGACGTGTTTTTGACGCCCTGCGCTTCCATGTCGCTCAGGATGCGCAGGTATGTCACGAGTCGGCTGATGGTGGCGGTGGGAATCGTCGACATCAGTTGCTACGGACAAAGTAGTCGATGCCTTGCGCGCCGAGGCGTGACTGGGCGCTGGCAAGTTCGTCGGGGCCGAAAGGCCCGACCAGCAGCTTGACGAACGAGCCCTCGGTCACCTCGGAAACGTTGAAGCCCAAACTCTCGAGCTGTTCCCGCTGCGGTCGGGCCAATTCCGAGGAGTTGAAAGCGCCCGCTTGCACGTAGCGCTCACCGCCCGAAGTGTCAAGCGAAGTGTCGGCTTGGCTCGTGTCCGCCGCTGCGGAAGCCGAGGGCGTGGGGACCGCCTCTTCACCGCTCGTCGCAGCAGTTTCGGTCGCGGCCTCGCCGGCCGTGTCGGGTTCGAACAGTAGGGGGTTGTCTTTCAACCCCTCGCCCTGAATCCGGCTGAACGCGCTCTCGGCCTCGCCCTGCGTGGCAAAAGGGCCGACGAGCACGAGCGTCAGGGCACCTTGGACGGCCGTAAAGGTGGGAAATCCCGCCTCTTCGAACGTCTGCGCGCGCCGCAGGGCGTTGTCGGCGTCCCCAAAGCTGTCAATCAAAATACGGTAAGACGACTCGGCGTCCGACGCGGTGGACACTGTTGCGCTCGAGCCGGTCGTACTCGAGCCAGTCGTACTCGAGCCGGTCGTGGTCGGAGCGGGTGCGACGGGGGCGGTCGCCTCGGCAGACGTCGGCGGGGCCGTCGCGGCGGGGTCTGCAAGCGACGCGTCGCCGGAACTCGGTATAACCGGAACGCCCGCGTCGTCGGTGTCGGGGGTGCTGTCCGTTCCGTCTAGGGAGGTCGTCTCGATGCTCGGCACTACCGTGTCTTGCGCAGCAGCGTCCGGCGTCGTGTCCAGCGTGGGGCCTTGTGCTGTGCCTTCTTGTGCGGTGTCCTGGGTTCCCGACTGGGGAGCTAAGTTGCCGGTGGTTGCGTCGGCAACCCCGGCGCCGGTGTCGGCAGGGGTGTCGGCTTGCGGCGTCGCGCTGGCGGCGGGTGGGGACGCAGGGGTGCGCGACCCCCCGGAGAGAAACGAGCCGCCGTTGAGTAAGGTAGCGATGATGCCGGCGATGACCGCTAGCAGCGCGAGTCCGATGAGCAGGTCGGGCCAGTTGCGTCGAATCCAGTCCATGCCCGCCAGTTTAACCTAAAAGTACTTTTGGAGTGCGTCCTGAGCCGGGCCGTAACCCAGGCCTGAAGCGCGAACCCACGCCTCCTTTGCAGCTTCACGGCGATTTTGGGCGTAGAGCGACCAACCCAGGTTGTAAAAGGCCCCGGCGTCGTCGGGAACGTCGTCCACCATCATCTGATAAACCAGTTCGGCGTCTTGGTAACGCTCGGACGCGAGGTAAGCGGCGCCCAAGTTGGCGCGAGCTTCGACGTTTGCGGGCTCGAGCTGCACCGCGCGCTCGATGTACTGCACCGCCGCGTCGTAGTTTTGCTGCTGGTACTCGGCCAACCCGGTCCAGAGTTGCGCCAAAGAATCGTCAGACCGGGTTGCCAGCACCGTTTCAAAGGTCTGCAACGCGCCCGAGTAGTCTTCTTGCTGGTAAAGGCCGCGCCCCACGATAAAGTTGGCTTGAGCGAGCAAGTCGGGGTCGGTAAGCGTCTCGAGCGCCTTTTGCGCGGTGGCGAACGCCTCGGCGTTGCGCCCGACCTGGTCGTAACCGCTCGCCAGCGCCAACTGGGCTTCGCCGCTGTCGGGCTTGATAGCGACAGCGTTTTCCAAATACCCCAAGGCCGCACCGGGGTCGCCGTTCTCCAGGTAACTCACGCCCAGGTTGTAACGCGCCTGCCACGAAGTCGCGTCGGCGGCGGTCGCCCGCTGAAAAGCGCTGACGGCTTCGGCTTCACGGCCCAAACTGCGCTGCAACAAACCCAATTTGATAAGAATACTCGCCTGCGCCGCGGCGTTGCCGGCGGCCTGGGCGCTCCGCAGGGCGCGCTCCAAAGAACTCACCGCGTAGTCCGGCTGGTCGGCCTGAACATAAATGTCGGCGACGAGCGTGCTTACCAAATAATCCCTGCTGCGCGCTTCTAGGTCGGTGAGTTCGGGCAGGGCTTCGAGGCCGTTGCCCGCGTTGTAGAGCGCTTGACCACGCTGCAGGGTGAGTTCGTCGTCACCGGGACGCAGCTCGAGGGCGGCGGTGTACGCTTCAGCCGCGCCCGCGTAGTCTTCGACTCGCTCCAACTGGCCGGCCAAACCCAGGTAGGCGTTGGTTTGTTCGGCCGAACTCACCTCTGCTGAAGTCTCGAGGGCCGCGCGAAACGCTTCGACCGCTTCCTCAAAACGGCGCAGTTTGGCGAGGGTGACACCACGGTTGAAGTGGCCGTCAAACCGCTCCGGGTAGAGCCGCGCAACCTCGGTAAATTGAAACAGCGCGGCCTCGTAGTCGCCGCGTCCGTACTCGGCCAGACCCAGCCCAAAGTGCGCGTCGCCCGAGCGGTAATCGAGACTGACGGCTTCTAAAAAGCTTTTCTGCGCTTCGTCGAAGGCGTTCTCTTGCAACAGCGCGTCGCCCAGGTCGACCCAAGCGTTTAGGTTGCCCGGCTCGCGCTGCACGACCTGGCGCAAACCCGCCGACGTTTGCGCCGCCGCTACACCACTGACCAAGACGACCGCCAGAGCGAAAGCTGCCAGCAGGATGCTCAAGCCGCGTGAGACCTGAAAAGTTGTTCTTGCCATAGCCTGTGCCTCCAAAAGACTTAAAACGCAGCCCACCGCCGAGTCGCTGTGCGCGTCCCAAAATTCCAGGTAAGTCTAGTACGCAAGTCCCCGCCGCCCGTGTGAAATCCCCCACGAGACGCGCCGAGCGCGTAAAGTGTGGCGTTTTCGCCCGAAACCCAGACCTGTTCAAGCCCGCGGGGCTCGAGCTGAGACTGGATTTGACACAGGCGCGTTTTTGTGCAGAGTTGATTTTGGTGATTCCAAAACACAAACGGCTTTTGCTGTACCGACTAGATTATTTCCCCGAGCTAACCCGCCGCGCCGTGGGTCAGCGCGAGCTGCCCGCAAGCGCCCCCGGCGTCCTGCCCGCGGCTGAAGCGCACCGACACCGACAGACCGGCCGCCTCGAGCAACCTCTTAAATTCGGCAATGCGCTCGCGCGGACTGGTGCGAAATTCAGACACGCCCCAGGCGTTGAAGGGGATGAGGTTGACGTGGCTGTTCAAGCCTTTCAAGCGTTCGGCCAACAATTCGGCTTGCCAAGGCGCGTCGTTGACGCCGTCCAGCATCGTGTACTCCACGGTAACGCGGCGCGAGGTCGCGGCCTGCCAGTCGTGGAGTGAAGAGATAATTTCTTCTATTGGATACGCGTGCGCCGTCGGGATGATGGCGCGGCGCGTGGCCTCGTCGGGCGCGTGCAAACTTACTGCCAAAACGAGCGGCAGACCTTCGGCGGCGAGTTTGCGGATTTTTGGCGGCAAACCTACCGTCGACAAGGTGATGCGCCGCGGCGACATGTCGAGCGCTTTCGGGTTGACAAGCGTGCGGACGGCGGCGAGCGCGTGGTCGTAGTTCAGCAGCGCCTCGCCCATGCCCATCAGCACGACGTTGCGGACCTCTTTCGGCGCAAACCGTTCGCCCCAGGCGACCGCTAAGACTTGCGCGACGATTTCGCCGCGGCTCAAGTTGCGCCCGAAGCCCAAACTGCCCGTCGCGCAAAACGCGCAGCCCGCCGGACAGCCGACCATCGACGACACACACACCGTCTTGCGGTCTTGGTAGGGCATGTAAACCGCCTCGGTCTGGCGGCCGTCGCGCAGGGTGAACAAGTAGCGCACGGAGGCGTCCCAGGAGGGGAAGCGCTCGGTTTTGACAAATGGGCTGACGGTGTAGCTTTGCTCGAGTTCCGCCCGCCAGTCTTTAGGCAAATTCGTCATCGCCTCGAAACCCTGCGCGCCGCGTTCATAGAGCCAATTCGCGAGTTGGTCGCGGCGGTAACCCTGCGCGGGCGAGGGTGTAGGGAGGTTTTCGGGGGCCAGCTCGAGCAGCGACGGTTTGAACGCCTCGGTCTCTGTTTTGAGCGTGTTGGTGATGTCGATTTTGAGAGTGTCGGTTGTCGCTGCGTTCACTTCGTCACTGTAGCACGGGGTTGAAAGCCGTTAAGTCGCTGGGACGGGTCTCCGGCGGGTCAGGCCGGGGCGGGGTCGGAGGGCAGGATGAAGAGTGGCAGGCGTTCGCGCAGCGGCTCGACCTCGCCGCGCAGCCGCGTAAACACTTCGGCGTCCAGGTAAGCGGCGCTCGCCCGGAACAGGCCCAGGTAATACTCGGCTATCAGCATCTGCTCGGCTCGGCTTAAGTGTTCGCGCTCGAGCCGCGTCAGCAACTCCGTAACAAAGTTCTCGCGCGACTCTAAAGCGGGGCAGCCGCCTTGCTTGATAACCTCGCGCAGCACGACTATCGTTTCGTTCGGGTTGTGCCAAAAGCCGAAGGACAGTTCAGAGGTGAGCGCGTCGACGCGCCGCATCCGGCTACGGTACTCGCCGCTGCCGAGCAGTTCACGGGCCAAAGCTTGGCGCTCCAAGCGTTTGGTCGCGTACTCGCCCAAAGAAAAAGGTTTGCCCAGCGGCCGCAAAGCCCCGCCGACGAGCGCGCGCAGACGGTAAGCCAACAAGTAGTCTTGGTACTCCAAAAGATGCTCCACACTTATAAGTTTAGCGGCGCGTGTGGGCCGGGTGTGGGGCGGTTGTTACGTTGCGCGTCCGGCGCTGAGCGGTATAGTTGAGACAAAGCGAGACTCGAAAGTACGCCCATTCTTTAACGGAGGCAGTGTATGCGCACGAAAAAGAAGACGGTCGGCATGGTGTTGGCGGGCGGCAAGGGAACACGCCTGCATCCCCTGACCTGGAAGCGGACCAAACCGGCGGTGCCGTTCGCGTCGAAGTACCGGATTATCGACTTCGCGCTGAACAACATGATCAACTCAGAAATTTTCGGGATGTACGTGCTGACGCAGTTCAAGGCGCAGTCCCTGACCGAGCACATCCAGCGCAACTGGCGCTTCGGCAGTTTTTTGAGTGACTACTTCATCACCCTCGCCCCGGCGCAGATGTACTTGTACGAAGAACTCGGCGCGGAGTGGTACCGCGGCACCGCCGACGCGATTTACCAAAACATCCACCTCATCAACAACAACGAGCCCGACTACGTCGCGATTTTCAGCGGCGACCACATCTACAAGATGGACATTTCCCGCATGATAGACGACCACATGCGCAACCACGCGGACGTCACCATCGCGGCTTACCCGACGACGGTGGACGAAGGCCAGCGCTTCGGCATTTTGCAGGTCGACCAAAACTTTCAAATCACCGAGTTCCAAGAAAAGCCCAAAAACCCCAAGGAGATTCCGGGCCGTCCGGGTTACTGCTTAGCTTCGATGGGCAACTATATTTTTTCTTACAGGGCGCTTTTAGAGCTGCTCAACCGCGACGCCGCCAACGAAACCTCCGAACACGACTTCGGCAAAGACGTGTTGCCGATGGCGCTGCAAGACGGTTACAAGGTGATGGCCTACGACTTCGCCAGCAACCCGCTGCCGGGGCAGTTGGGGCCGAACACTTACTGGCGCGACGTGGGCACCATCGACAGCTACTGGGAAGCCAACATGGACCTAGTCGCGGTTACGCCCGAGTTCGACCTGTTCAACGAGGCCTGGCCGCTGCGCACCTCGACCGAGTTTTCGCCGCCCGCCAAGTTCGTCCACGAAGAGGTCGAGCGGCGCGGCCAAGCTTTCAACAGCTTGTTGGCCGGGGGTGTCATTATTTCCGGCGGCACGGTGCGGCGCTCGATTCTGTCACGCCGCGTCCGGGTCAACAGCTTGAGCCTGCTGGAAAACTCGGTCGTCTTCGACGACGTGACGGTTCAGCGGCGCTGCACCATCCGCAACGCCATCATCGACAAAAACGTGACCATCCCCGAGGGCACCCAAATCGGCGTCAACTTGGACGACGACCGGGCTCGAGGCTTTACGGTAACCGAGAGCGGCGTGGTGGTGGTGCCGAAGAGTTATCAATTCGACTAAACTCGCGAAAGTATCAACCCAGCAACCGTAAGGCCGGTGACTATCGCTTTTTGGTTGAACCTGTGCAAAAAGTCTGGTGCTCAGGAGTGCTCAGCCGTTGCGGGTAGTCCCGCTTTCACAAATGTGGAGCACCAAGTCAGTCTTCCGTACACGCAATCCCAGCGCACTCCGAACGTTGGGATTGTTTCGCATTCGGACTTGGTCACCTTCGTTCGCAGTGTCCGAACCCCTTTGTGCGGCTTGGACGCCCTTGCGGTAAGTCTGAAACGTGGGGGCCGGGCGGTCTCAACCGTGGCGACTCCAAAACGCCGCAAACTTACGCGGCACAGCCAAAACCGAAAACGTCACACCCCACCGTTGACTTTGCCGGTATTCTGGCTCCCACAAGGATTTTTTCAGCCGAATTTTCACGTCGGTTGGGGGTCCGTCCGGGCGCGCTCTTTGGTCCGGTAGCTTACAGCTTTTTCACACACCGGGGTGCTACTCTGACCCTACCAAAAACGTCTGTTGGTCGCTTCAGAATGGGGGCTGCAGGCTTAGGAGGAAGCTTTTGAAACGTTCGTTCAATCCTTGGCTGCTCGTAATGCTCATCATCCTGGGCATTTTTGTATTCAGCCAATTCAATTCGCGCTCACCCAGCCGTGAAGTCGACTATTCACAGTTTTTGGAATGGGTCGACGCCGGCCAGGTCGAATCGGTCGTTATTGCGCGCAACGACGGGCAAATTCAAGGCGAGCTTAGACAAGTCACCCAACTCGACACCGAAGGCGGCGCGCAGCCGGTCCAGAACTTCACGACCACCGCCATCATCACCGACTCGCTTACCGAGCGGCTCGAGGCCAACAACGTAAACGTGCGGGTTCGCAACCCGGCCCAGTGGGTGGGCCTCATCATTTCGATTTTGCCCATCGTGATTTTGATAGGCTTTTTCTGGTTCATCTTTATGCGGGCGCAGGGCGGACCGAGTCAGGTCATGCAGTTCGGCCAGTCCAAGGCGCGCACCTACGGCCGCGAAAACAAGGTCAAGACGACCTTCAACGACGTTGCCGGCCACAAAGAGGCCAAGGAAGAACTCATTGAGGTCGTCGACTTTCTGAAAAACCCGCAAAAGTACCTGCGTATCGGCGCGGAGATTCCCAAGGGCGTACTCCTTGTAGGACCGCCGGGCACAGGTAAAACGCTGCTGGCGAGGGCGGTGGCGGGCGAGGCCGGAGTGCCCTTCTTGACGGTGAGCGCTTCGGAATTCATGGAGATGTTCGTCGGCGTCGGCGCGAGCCGCGTGCGCAGTTTGTTCGAAGAGGCGCGCAAGGCGTCGCCCGCGATTATCTTCATCGACGAAATCGACTCCATCGGGCGACGGCGCGGCGCGGGAATAGGCGGCGGGCACGACGAGCGCGAGCAGACCCTCAACCAAATCCTGAGCGAGATGGACGGTTTCGAAAAAGACACCTCCGTCATCATCATCGCCGCGACGAACCGGCCCGACGTGCTCGACTCGGCGCTGCTGCGGCCCGGCCGCTTCGACCGCCAGGTCACCGTGGGCCTGCCGACCCAGAGCGAGCGCAAAGAGATTTTGCAGGTCCACGTGCGCAACAAGCCGGTTGCCGAAGACGTCAACCTGGGCCGCCTGGCCGAGGCCACACCGATGTTCTCGGGGGCCGACCTGGAAAACCTCGCCAACGAAGCCGCCTTGGTTGCAGCTAGAACCGGTAAGCAAGTCATCAACTGGAACGACTTCAACGACGCGCTCGACCGCATCATCTTGGGTTTGCGGCGGGGTTCGCTGGTGCCGAGCGACGTTGAACGGCGCATCCTGGCGTTTCACGAGTCCGGCCACGCCATCGGCGCGGTGTCGCAGCCCGAGCACAGCCGCATACGCAAGGTAACCATCATGCCGCGCGGCAACGCGGGCGGTTTCGCGGCTTACCTCAGCAAAGAGCAGATGGTCACGAGCCGCGAGGAGTTGGAGCAGCGACTTATCTCTATTTTTGGCGGGCGGGTCGCCGAGAAGAAGCTGACCGGCACCATCTCGAGCGGCGCGGCGAGCGACCTGCGCCAAGCGACCGACCTCGCCAAGCAGATGGTCTTCGACCTAGGCATGGGCGGCGACGAGTTCATCGCCTGGGGCAGCGACAGCGGACCGGTCTTTTTGGGCGGCGAAATCAGCCGCCGCAAGGACTTCAGCGAGGAAACGGCGAGGGAACTAGAAGAACAGGTCAATGAAATCCTGCACTCGGCTTACGGGCGTACCGAGCAGGTCATCGGTGAGCACTGGATGGCGGTCGAGGCCGTAGCCGAGGCGCTGTTGCAACAAGAAACGCTTGACGGTCTAGCCGTCGAGCGGGCGTTCACCCTCGCCAAAGAGGGCGCGGCCAGCGCCACCGAAATTACCGACATGCTGGTGCGCGAGTCCAAAGAGGTCGAGGCGAAACTGGCTGCGCAAGTCAAGCGCGACGAAGCCGAGTTGCGCGAGGAGCGCCGCCGCCCCTCCGAACCCGAACGGCCCAAAACCCCCATCGAACCGAGGCCTGCCCAAGGCAGCTAAAGGCTTGAGTAGTCACGCTTAAAAAGAGCAAGCCCTGGGGGCTTGCTCTTTTTGCTAGTCGCAGGCTCGCACCTGTACCTGAGCGCGGGCCGGCCTCGAGAACGCTCCCCTATTTTTCGGGCGGTACACCCTTGTTTTGTGTTCGCACCTGTCAAGCCCAGTAGCGCAGAACCGCCGTCTCTTGCACGAAGCGGAACGCCTTTTCTAAAACACCGAAGTTTGGCTGAAGCTCAGCGCGAGACGTCTTACGCAGTTTTCGACCGCGCCGAACCCGCCCCTGTTAGGATAAACGCGTGGCGGTCATCGACGGCAAATATGAAATTTTGTCGCAGCGCGCGTTGGACGAGGGCCAGACCTTTTTCAGCGCCACCGCGCCGGACGGGGCCGCCCTGAGCATCGTTTGGTTCGACCTGACGACGCCCCAACAAGAGGTTCGCTTTGAACGTTACCGGCAACTGTTGCGCACGCTCAAAAAGCAAGGTTGGGCGGCGCTTCACGAGGTCGTTTCGCGGCCAGGCGCGCACTACGTGGTTTGGTACGCCCCCGCACCCGGCCAGCAGTCCAAAGCGGCGGATAAAGACCTCGAGCACATCCTGCGCAGCCACGGCTACAGTTCCGAACAGGCCGATATTCGCTCGGCAAAAAGCGGGCATTTGGTCTACGCGCTCGCTTTCGGTGAAGCGGCAGCCCTGCCCGAACCCGCTTCTCCCCCCCGCCCGCGGGGCAAGCCTGCGGCGCGTCCACCGCTGCCACTCTGGCTGCTGCAGTGGGGTTTGGGCGTCGCGCTGCTGAGCGTCGGCAGCCTCTTTTTCTACACGAGTTTCAAGCTCGGCGTAAACGACGCGCTCGTGACCGTTCCCGAGCTGACAAGTTTGCCGGTCAATGAGGCGGCGCAGACGCTTTACGACCTGAAGCTCGGGGTCGAACCCAGCGGGGTCGCGTCGGACGCGCCGCCCTACAGCGTGTTGGAACTCGCCCCCGCCCCCGGCAGTGAAACGAGGCCGGGCACGACCGTACGCTTAAACTACGCGCTGCCCGCCGGTCAGGTCGCGCTCGTCACGGTGCCGCAACTGCGCGGCGCCGACTTCACCAACCAACTCGCGGAGCAGCTTGCGGCGGTGAGCTTGCGCCTGGGCGACGTCGCCTACGTCCACAGCAACGTCGCCGAAGGCGTCGTCATCGCTCAGTCGCGCGAAGCCGGCACACAAACCAACGAAGGCGCGGCCGTCCACCTGCTCGTAAGTGAAGGCCCACGCCCCCAAGAAACGTTCGTGCCGAACTTAGTCGGTCTGCCGCTCGAGGACGCCCTCGCCCTGGCGCGGCTGACAGGTGTGAGCGTCACCGAGCCCGAGGAGCGGCCGGGCGGACGCTACGCCCCCGGCACCGTCTTGGCGCAGAGCATCGCGCCCGGTGCGTCCGTTCCCTTGCGAGGAGCCGAGTTGCGCCTGAGCGTCGCGGACGGTGGAACCCCGCCCCCCGAGCGCCCCGTACCCTCGCTCGTCGGGATGAGCCGCGCCGCCGCCACGCGCACGGCGGCTGAAGCGGGATTCGACCTGGAAATTCAAACCGTCGACAGCGACACCGAAAGCCTCAACCTGCCCGAAGGCGTCGTCAACCAGAGCCCGCCGCCCGGCGGCGCGGCCACCGACACCACGGTGAGCATTTTACTCAACCAGCGGCCCGTACCCACGCCGCGGCCCGCGGTCACGGCGACGTTTCGCCCGCCGCAAGCGCGCACTTTGACCTATACTTTCGACGTCGAACGCGGTATTTCGACCCTCCAAGCCCGGGTCAAAGCCCTGACCGTGAGCGGCAAAGAGTACCAAGTTTTGGCCCGAACCGTCACGGGGGGCGAGCGGTTGAGCGGCACGTGGCGAACGAGCGAGCCAGGCCCCGTCACCTTCCAGCTTTTTCTGGGCACCGACCCCGAACCTTACGCGCAGGCCAGGGTCAATCCTTGAAACAGCTTCTCGAAACCGCCAAACCCACACCCTGCCCAACCGTGCAATAGTGAACCCATGCCCGTTTTTGTCGTCGACAAACCTTTAGGTTTTACCTCGCACGACGTGGTCGCTCGAGCGCGCAAGCTCTTACAAACGCGCCGCGTGGGTCACGCGGGCACCCTCGACCCGCTCGCCGGCGGCGTGCTCGTGGTTTTAAGCGAAGAGGCCACCAAGCTCTCGCCCTTTTTGACCGCCTCGGAGAAACACTACCTCGCCTGGGTGTCCTTCGGCGCGGGCACGCCCACCTTGGACGCGGAAGGGCCGGTTACAGAGACGGCGGACGCTTCTCATCTTCGGCGAGAGGCCCTCGAGGGCGCGCTCCCCCCCTTCCTAACCCTGACCGAGCAAGTGCCGCCCGACTACTCCGCCGTCAAAAAAGGCGGCGTCAAGGGCTACGAGGCGGCGCGCAAGGGTGAGGCGTTGGACCTCCCGGCGCGGTCTGCCGGATATGAGGAGGTGCGGCTGCTCGAGTTCGCCCCCTCGCGCGACCGCCTCCCCACCGCCTTCAGCCTGACGCCGGACGGCGGTTGGGCACCCAACCCGCGCGGGTTGGAAGTGCCCCTGCCAGACACGCTCGGCGACTTTCCCACCGCGCTGTTTTACCTGAAAGTGGCGGCGGGGACTTACATCCGCGCCTTTGCTCGAGACTTGGGATTAGCCCTCGGCGTACCCGCCCACCTGAGCGGTTTGGTACGAACCCGCGCGGGCCGCTTGGGTCTGGAAGAGGCGGTTGGGCTCGAGGACCTTGCCAGCACACTGGGTCTGAGCCTGGCCGCCGCCCTACCCTACCCGCTCGTCGCCCTGAACGACGAAGAGGTGGCGCGGGTGCGGCAGGGGCAGCGGCTGTCTTTAGTTCTCGAGGGCCGCGTCGGTTTGACGACGCCGGAAGGTGAGCTTGTGGCGGTGGCTGAAACGGTGGACGAACGGATGAAACTGTTGCGCGTTTGGTACTAAGTTGGGCGCACCGAAGCATGTCCTAAAGTGTTAACGAAGCGGCTTGTACACCGTCAACTCGTCACCCCAAACTAAGACCTCGCCGTTGCTGAACTGAACCGTGGTGAAGATGGCATGGTCATCTCGTTTGGACGCCAGACTTAGCACCTTTCCCGTATCGGCGTCGAGCGCCCATAAAGCGCTGTTTGTGGCGTACACGACGCCGTTGACGTATTTGGGGGTTCCACCGTAGGTAAAAGAAGTGTCTGGATCTGTCCTGGCCGTGTGTACCCAAGTATGTTGGCCGGATGCAAGGTCGACGCTGTAGACGCAAGTTCCAGAGCTAGGCGTGAAATAGACTTTTCCCCCACCGACCTCAAGACCAGTCACCATCCCCGCCCCGTCCACGCATGTGTCGAGCAACTCCTCGGAAACACTCAAGCGTTGTCCCGTCTTGCGGTCAAAGGTTTGGATGGTGTAGGAACTTTCAACGGCTGCTATCAGCTTATCTCCATTAAGAGTAAGTGCGGTTGGGGCGTAGACGCCCCCTTCTACTTGCTGAGGTGTGGCGGTGTCGGCCTGCCACAACACGGTGCCATTCTCAGGCGCGAGCGCACGTAGGGCGCTTAGCCCTGTGTACTCACTGATACCTGCGTAGATGGTGCCTTCATCATCGACGGCAAGCGACCATAACGTTTTTTCGAAGTCTTTCCGCCAAACTAGAGTGGGCGCGCTCGGGTTGGTCATGTCATAGGCATAGAGAAACTTGTCGTTCGGCACGTACAAACGAGTTTGGAAAAAGAGGGGACCTGCACCGGCAACACCCTCGATCGCTTCATCAGGTAAGGGCGGGGGAACCTTGGCTAAAAGTTCGCCTTGACGAGACAAAACCAACAGCCCTGCACTTTTTAAAAAGATAACGGCAAGCTCATCATTGAGCGCGAACTGGCGGTCGGGTATAAAAGCGTTACCCACCGGGTAGCGCCAAGCAATTTCACGCTTGACCACGTCTACAGCTAGTAAGTAACGCGGGGAACCCTCACTGGGCTGAGTTGTTCCAATCATCAGATTATCTAAAAGAACAGTGCGCCCAGACCCGTTTACTGGCGCTGTCCAAAGGACAGGTGTGAGGTTGGGAAAAGCGGTGAAACCTCCTTCGTCGCACCCGACCAACATCAGAAAAAGCACAACTAAGAGCCAAACCTTCTTCATCTTTGTCGGCCTACCTTTCAAGCTTAATCAAAACTATAGTCGCTCGAGCCTCTTTTTTGAAGAAGTGAACGAGTCTCTTCAAAAGGTGTCGAGACGTTTTGCGTGAAATCTGCGGCGGGGCTCGAGCCCCGCCCCTAGCGTTGTCCCCACACACGTGCAGTTATCCACACTTTACAAACCTTCATGCACTACACTGGAGCGTGAAAGAGAAGCAGCGTGAAGAAGACATTGTAAAGGAGACAGCGTGAACATCGGCATTCCCAAAGAGGTCAAACGCCACGAGTACCGCGTGTCGGCGACGCCGGGCGCGGTGCGGGCGCTCGTCGGGGCGGGGCACCGCGTGGTGGTCGAAACCGGCGCGGGCGCGGGCAGCAGCTTTTCCGACGCGGACTTTGAGGCGCAGGGCGCGCGCATCGTGGACAGTGCCCAGGAGGCCTGGTCGCAGGCGATGGTCTTGAAGGTCAAGGAGCCCGTCGAGCAAGAGTACCACTTTTTGCGCGACGACCTGCTGCTGTTTACCTACCTGCACTTGGCCGCCGACCGGCCCCTCACAGACAGGTTGCTGACGGCGGGCACCACGGCCATCGCTTACGAAACGGTGCAGGTCGAAAACGGCGCCCTGCCGCTTTTAACCCCCATGAGCGAGGTCGCCGGGCGCATGGCCCCGCAGGTGGGGGCGTACCACTTGGAGCGCTTTCTGGGCGGGCGCGGCTTGCTCCTGGGCGGCGTGCCAGGCGTCGAGGCGGGCGAGGTGGTGATTTTGGGCGGCGGCGTGGTCGGCACCAACGCGGCCAAAATTGCCCTCGGGCTGGGTGCGCGGGTGACGATTTTGGACATCAGCCACGCGCGGCTGCAGTATCTTGACGACATTTTTGGGGGCCGCGTGCAGACGCTCGCCAGCAACTTGGGCAGCGTCGCCGCGGTGATTCGGCGGGCCGACCTGCTCGTCGGCGCGGTGCTGATTCCGGGTGCCAAAGCCCCGCACCTCGTCACCAAGGACATGCTGAGCACCATGAAACCCGGCAGCGTGATTGTGGACGTGGCGGTCGACCAGGGCGGTTGCATCGAGACGATTCACCCGACCACCCACGACGAGCCGACTTATGTGGTTGAGGGAGTTGTCCACTACGGCGTCGCCAACATGCCGGGCGCGGTGCCGAACACGAGTACGACCGCGCTGAGCAACCAGACGCTGCCCTACGCCCTCAAGTTAGCAGCGAAAAACACGGCCGCCCTGCGCGAAGACCCCGCACTTATGAAGGGTCTCAACACCCACGCGGGCCAACTTACCTACGCGGCGGTCGGCCGCGCCTTCGGCCTCGAGACCGTCCCCGCCGCGGAAGCGCTGGGGCAAATGGTGGTGGCGAGCTGAGTTCGTGGGGGGTAGGGGCGGGTTTGAAACCCGCCCCTACGGTGCGCCGAAAAAGCGCTTTCAGGATAAAGGTTTACCGCACGAAGACAACTTCGCGGAAAGCTGTCCCAAACAGCCTGAGGGGTTGCAAAACCGAGTCGAAGCTAGCGCAGTTTCGCCAGGGCTTTGCGGATGAGGGTTTCGGCAGGGTCGTCAGGGTGCTCGAGCGCCAGCATCCCGACCGCCGACTTCACCTGCGACTCGCGGTAGCCGAGCGCGAGCAGCGCCTGCACCGCGTCCTCGCCCGCGCCGGTCAGCACCGACTGCGGCCGCGTCGCGCCGGGCGCGGCCGCCAAGTGTTCGGGCAACTTGTTTTTGAGGTCGAGGATAATTCGCTCGGCCGTTTTTTTGCCGACGCCGGGCGCGCTCGAGAGCAGGCCTGCGTCCCCGCCCAAAATGGCCGAGGCAATCAAGGTCGTCGGCATGGACGACAAAATCGCCAAACCCACCTTCGGCCCGATGCCCGACACCGAGATAAGGTAGCGAAAGAGCGTCAGCAAGTCTTCGGTGTGAAAACCGTAGAGCGACAGTTCGTCTTCTTTTACTACGAGGTGCGTGTGGAGCCGCACTGCTGCACCCTTAGAGCAGGCCATCAGGGTCGCTTTGGGGGCGAACAGCTCGAGGCCGAACGCGCCCGCTTGCATCACCAGGCTGGCGTCACGCACCTCGGCGACGATGCCGTCCACAAAGGCAATCACCGGAATCCCAACACTAAAACGCTCCAAACATCAAAATTCTCCAAACAAGGGCGCAAAAATCGCCTCGTAGCCGATGTCGGCGACCGTCTCGCAACCGGTTAAGCGCATCGCGTAGGCGAGTTCGGCCTCCAGGTTGGCAAGGGCGCGGTCGCTCTCGACGACCACGGCTTCCGCACCGACAGCGAGGTAGCGAAACACGTCGACGCCGCTCCGCACCGGGCCGCCCGCGTACACACTTGTCATGCCCGCTACTGCGTCCAACACCTCGGGAAAAATCTCGATGGTTGCGGGGCCGTTCAGGTAAAAACCCGCGCCCGAATGCACCACCACGCCTTCCAAGCCCGCCTCGGCGGCCAGCAGCGCGTCCGCGGGGCTGGCGACGCCGTACAGCCAAATCGGGCAGCCCGCCGCGGCGCGGAGTTCGGCCAGGTCCTCGCGCGTTTTGGGCCGCCAGGGGTTTGTTCCGTAGGGTGCGGTGTCGGCGAGCGCAGTAAAATCCAGCGCCAGCGCGCCCACGCCCCGCGCGGCGAGTTTGCGGACCTTGGGCATCAGCTCGCCCATTTTTTCGGTTTTGAGGAGCGCCACCGCCCGCTCGAGCGCCCCGCCCTTTTCCCCTAGTTCCAACAGAAGTTCGGCCCGCACCAGACTCAAGGTTTCTGTTCCGCGGGTTTCTGTTCCACTCGGCAACGTCCCCTCGACGAGCGGCACGACCGGCGAGGCGAAGGCGCGCTCGAGCACGGTGACGCCCAAATCGACCTCGTGAACGTCGTGGAGGACGCGCGGGATGAGCTGATAACTGTCTAGGGCGGCAAGGTCGCGGTCGGGCACGCGTTTAGTGTACCAAGTAGACCGGGGCGTACTGAGCGGACCAGCGGGTCGAGTCAACCCAACTCGCTGTGTAGGCCGGTGAGCCAAGCAAACGCACTCGGACGAACCCGGCGGGTTTCGGGCAGGCACAGACGAGGAGGGCAGGTTTTAGACTTTGGCCGAACGTACCAGGTCTTGCTTTAGGTCCCACAGGGCTTCGGTCAGCGAGACGTGATAAATGTGCGGGTTCAGCAGGCGCTTGACCCCGGCGTCCAGACGGGCCAGGTCGGTCTCGCAACGCTCGCGCAAGCTTGCCAGCGGCGGCGCGTCAGCCGTGCGCTTGCCCCCGGCGAACACGGGCTCGAGCAGCGGCTCAATGTCTACGGCGTTGCGCTGCAGGATGCGCCGCAGCCGCGCGTCCGAGGGATGGTGCAGCGTGACGGTGTCCTCTTGGCGCGGGTCCTCGTGGGACAAGCTCACCAGGTCGGCGGTCGCCTTGCCGCGTTCGTCGTAAAGCCGCCACAACCGTTTGTCGCCGGGATTGAGGGTCTTGGCGGGCGTGTTCGAGAGTTTGATGGCGGGTTGCCAAGCGCCGTTTTCTTCTATCGCTACGAGCTTGTAGACCCCGTCCAGGGCCGAGTCGCCCTGCGAAATCATCAGGCTCGTGCCGACGCCGTAGCTGAGGCGTTTGATGAGCGCGTCCGGGTCGACCCCGTAGCTCCGCGCCTCGGCCGCGATTTGGGTGACGATTTGCCAGATGGTGAACTCGTCCAGACGGTTCGACAAAACGATGCTCGCGTCTTCAAAGCCCGCCGCGTCGAGCAGTTTGGCGCTCTGGATGCTCAAAAAAGCCAAGTCACCCGAGTCGAGCCGCACGCCGACGGGTTTGTGACCGTTTCGGCGCAACCCCTCAAACACCCGAATCGCGTTGGGTACGCCGCTCGCCAGGGTGTCGACCGTGTCGACCAGGAGTAAGCAGTCGTCCGGGTAGGCTTCAGCGTAGGCTTCAAAGGCGGCCAGCTCGCCGAGCCCGAGCGCCATAAATCCTTGCACCATGCTGTGCGCGTGGGTGCCTTTCGGCGGCAAACCGAGCACGAACGACAAACCCGTGTTAGACGTAAAGTCCACCCCGCCGATGAGCGCCGCACGCGTCCCGGCGTTCACCCCGCGCTCGTGACCGCGCCGCATCCCAAAGTCAATCACGGCGCTGCCCCGCGCTTCTCGCTTGACCCGCGCCGCTTTCGTCGCTATGAGCGTCGGGTAGTTGAGGTGGTTGAGGAGCGAGGTTTCCAAAATCTGCGTCATGGCGAACGGGCCTTGCACCACCGCCACGGGTGCGCCCGCGTGGACGACGCGGCCCTCCGGCACCGCGCTGAGCCGAACGTCGGCAAAGTTGCCGCAGGCTTTCAGCCAGGTCAGAAAGTCCTCGTCAAACAGCCGCGCGCCCGTGCTCGCTTTAGCCCCACGCAGGTAGTCCAAGTCCTCGTCGCGAAAACGCGCCCGCTCCATCCAGTCGAGCAGCCACTCTAGCCCCGCCGCCACGCAGTAACCCGCCTCGTGGCGACCGTAGTCGGGGTAGGTGCGAAAAAAGTAGTCGAACTGCACCTGGCGTTCGTGCAAACCCTGGCGAAAGTACAGCTGCGCCATCGTCAGCTGGTACATGTCGGTAAAAAGAACACCTTCGGCGGTCTGCTGCTCGGTGGGGGTCATCTAGGCTCCTCGCTTTGGTCAAAATAGGGCGTCGGGTCGGTCAAACTTGGGTCATCGGCGTCGTCGGTTCTCGCGTGGGGCGGGCTCGAGCCGCGGCGGTTCCGCTTTGCCGTTCTTACCCCGCCTTTCTCACCCAGCCGTTCTCACCTCGCCATTCTTGACCTCGCCTTTGTAGCGGCATGGCTGTCGGCGCAACCACCGTGAGGTTGAAGACGCCCAACGACGCCTCGGCTCTGCACTTCTCAGCCAGCCAAGGCTATACTCTAGCTTATGCTTCAAGAAAAAGAGCTTCACACGAACGCTATCCAAAAAGCCACCCTGCCCAACGGTTTTACGGTCGTTTTCGAGCCGCTGCCGTGGCTGGCCTCGGCGAGTTTTTCCCTGTTGTTGCCGGTCGGCGCGACGACCGACCCGGACGGTGAGACGGGCAGCGCCACTGTTTTAAACGACCTCTTGTACCGCGGCGCGGGCGAGTACAGTTCGCAGGGTTTGTCCGACGCGCTCGACGCGCTCGGGGTGCGCCGGGGCGGCGGGGCGGGCAAGGAGTACATGACCTTGTCGGGCTCGCTGCTCGCTGAATCGTTTCAGGCGGCGCTGCCCATCTACGCCGACGTCGTGCGGCGTCCGCACCTGGCGGAAAGCGAGTTCGAGAGCGCGCGAACCCTGGCCGAGCAAGAACTCGCCTCGCTCGGCGACAACCCGACCCAACAACTGTTCAACACCCTGGCCGGAAAATACTTCGTGTCCGCCCACGGCAACAGCAGTTACGGCGACGCGGCGGGTTTGGCCGCGCTGACGCCGGACAGTGTGCGCACGGACTACCAACGCCGGGTGTCGCCGCGCGGCGCAATCCTGAGCGTGGCGGGCGGGCTCGAGTGGGACACGGTGCGCACCCTCGCCGAGGGTTTGTTCGGCGACTGGCAGGCCGTCGGTACCGACTTGCCCGAGGTGCGCGTCGGGCGGCCCCACCAGGACCACTTGACCGAAGACACCTCGCAGGTGCAAATCGGGGTGGCTTTCGGGGCGGCCGCGCCGGGTGCGCCGGGTTGGTACGAAAACGCGCTCGTCCTGGGCGTGCTGGGCGGCGGCATGGGCGCGCGGCTCTTTACGGAGGTGCGCGAGAAACGCGGGCTGGTCTACAGCGTGGCGGCGATGAGCCAGGCGGTACGCGGCTTCGGCTACACGCTCGCTTACGCCGGCACCACGACCGAGCGCGCCAACGAAACTTTAGAGGTTTTGCTTCATGAACTGCGGCGCTTGAGCGACGGGGTGAGCGAGGAGGAACTGGTGCGCGCCCGCACCGGCCTCCTGTCCCAACTCGTCATGCAGGGCGAGTCGAGCGGGGCCAGGGCCTCGGCCTTGGCGCGCGATACGTTCCTGCTCGGCGAGCCGCGCCGCGTGGACGAGGTCAAGGCCGCGCTGCTGGACATCTTCCACGCCGACCTCAACCGCTACTTACAAACCGCCTACCGACCCGAATTTACCGTTTTGACCCTCGGGGCCAAACCCTTAAGCGAGGTGACCTTAGCATGACGCAAGACAACCTGACCCACTCCGATACGGTGCAGTCCGACACGGTGCAGCCCGACACGACCCGGTCCGACACTGTCCAGATTAGCCCAGACCAACCCGGCATCGTTTTTCAGCACGCCAAACTGGACAACGGCCTTGTCGTCATCGGCGAGCACAACCCGCGCGCGCAGAGCGTGGCGGCGGGCTACTTCGTCAACACGGGCGCTCGAGACGAGAGTAAGGAAATTGCGGGCGTGTCGCACTTTTTGGAACACATGATGTTCAAGGGCACTGCGAAACGCAGCCCCGAAGACATCAACCGCGAGTTCGACGAACTCGGCGCGAACTACAACGCTTACACCTCCGAAGAGCGCACCGTGTACTACGGCGCGGTGCTGAGCGAACGGGGCGACAAGCTACTCGACCTGCTCACCGACATGATGCGGCCCTCGCTGCGCGTTTCAGACTTCGACCTAGAGAAAAACGTAATTTTGGAAGAAATCGCCATGTACGAAGACCGACCCAACTTTAAGGTGTTCGAGATAGGCAACGAGCGTTACTACCGCACGCATCCCCTGGGCAACTCGGTATTGGGCAGTCCGCAGTCCATCACCGACCTCACCCAAACTCAGATGCAAGCCTACTTCGACGCGCGCTACGCGCCCAACAACATGCTCCTAAGCGTCGCCGGCAACTACGACTGGGACGCAGTTCTTGGGCAAGTCGCTACCCTGACGAACACTTGGCAACCGTTTGAAACCGCGCGGCGCTATCCCGACCTGAACCCCAAAACCGGGGCGGACGAAGAGCATGACGCTCGTCTGAACCGCGCCCACGTCGCCTTTTTCGCGCCCGGCGTGAGCGCGCAGAGCACACTGCGCTACGCCGCGGCGGTGTTGGCGAACGCCCTCGGCGACGCCTCGGGCAGCCGTCTTTATTGGGAAATTATCGACAAAGGGCTCGCCGACAGCGCCTCGCTGTCGCACGACAGCGCCGACCGCTCGGGCGCGTTCGTGGGTTACTTGTCGACCGCGCCCAAAGACTTAGAACGCGTGCGCGACCTGTACCTGCAGGTGCTGACGCGTGTCGAAACCGACGGTGTGAGCGCCGCCGAGTGGACGCGGGCGCAGCGCAAACTCGCCACCTCGCTCACTTTGCGCGGCGAGACGCCGTTCGGCCGGCTGATGTCGTTCGGCTCGGCTTACCTCTACACGGGCGAGTACCAGTCGGTGCAAGACGTGGTCGCGGCGATTTTTAAAGCGAGTCTGGCCGACGCCGAGGCGCTGCTGGCGAACAAACCGTTTGCCCAAGCCTACTCGCTGAGCTTGACGCCTTGAAGCGTGCCCCGTGGGTTTCCGCGTTCGCGTTGACGCTCATGGTGATGACGCTCATGGTGAGCGCGCACGCCCAGTTCGCCGCCCTCACCGTCACGCCCACCGGGGCCGAGGTCGTCGACATCGCCACAGGGGTGACGACCTTGCCTGACGGCGGCGAGGTCGTCGACGCCGAGCGGGGTTTGACCCTTCGGAGCGCCTACATCGAGTTTGTCGAGGACGAGTACATCGCCACGAAAGAGTCGACCGTGACGGGCAAGTTCGGCAGCTTGAGCGCCCCCGAGCTGACCCTCGACCTGGTCAGGAACGAACTTTGGGCGCAGGGCGAGGTCGTGTTTACGGGTTCCGACATCGAGGTCAGGGCGGACCGTCTCACCCTGTTTTTAGACGCCGAAGTCGCGCGGCTCAGCGGCAACGTCACGAGCCGCGACCCGAGTTTCGAGACCGACGCGCTGCTGCTGAACCTGAAAATCTCGGGCGCGCTGCTGGTAAGTCCTTACGCGTTTCAAAACGGGCCGTTTATGTTGCAGCAAACCTCGGCAGGGGCTTTGCTGCAGCTGCGCCAAGACGCGCTGCCCGACGGGACTTACGCTTACAACCCCACCACCGAAGTCGAGGCCGGTCTGTTGCAGACGCTGCAACCTTTTTTGCCCTGAACGGTGGGGTGGGCTCGGCGGCTCGCTACGCTGACTGCGCTTTGGGTCGCAGTCTCAGCGAACGTGGCCTGGGCCGCTCCCTGTGACCTTTTTCGGGAGGGTCGTACCGCGCTTGCGGTAGAGGGTTTGGGTACGGCTTACTTTACAGGCCTCGAGACCACCCTGCAAAACGGCGCGGCGCGTCTCTCGGGCGGTGTGTGTGTGGCGGGAACGAGCGGTTTTGAACTGCGCAGCGAAACCGTAGACGTTACGGGTATTCCCGACGCGCCCGTCTTAGCAGCCGAACAGGTCACCGTGAATTTTTCGGGTTGGACGCTTCGGAGTGCCGCTTTGAAAGCCGACGCGGACACGCTCGAGCTGAGCGACGTGGTTTTTTACGGCGGCACGCTCCAGGGGCGGGCCGAGAGAGCCACCTTCGACGTCGCAGAGGGCGGTTTAGAGCTTGGTAAGGTCGCGGTCACCGGCAAAGGTTTTCGGGTACAGGGCGACGTGGCGACCCTCCAGGGTGACCGCCTCGTTTTTCAAGACGCCCTCGCCACGACTTGCGTGTGCGCCGCGGACGCGCTCTACGTCGTCCGCGCGCCGACGGCGACGTACGACCTGACACGTGAAGCGGTTCGGGTCGAGGGTGGGCAACTTCTCGTCGGCAACGTGCAGGTAGCGCTGCCGGACGTCGAAGTGACGCCGGAGAACCTTCAAAACTTCACCTTCCCCGTACAGGTCGAGTACGTTTCCGACAACGAGACGACGGGCGTTTTGGGCACGGGCTTGGGCATCCGCGTTCCGGCTATCGGTGTCGGCGGCGGGCTCGGTGTGGAGGTCGGCGCCGTCGGTCTCGACACCGAATACCCCCTCAACGTCGTGTTGCTGGCTCATTACCGAGACGGCTCCTTGGCGTTCGACGTGGGCCGCGCCGCCAAGGGCGTGCAGGCCGACGTGCTGCTGACCGAGGCATTGACACCCGCGCTGAACCTGACTTTGGGGGTTCGTAACCGCGACTGGCAAGACGCCGGCTTTTTGCACGAGGGCGTGCTCGGCCTCAGCGGCGACACACGGCTGACGCTGTTTACAAGCGACGACCTCGCCCTGGCGGCGGGCGGCTTTGCCGCCGTGTCCTACCAGTTTTTGGGTGTTCCCGTCACCGCGCCACGTTTGGGGGTGTACCAAGAACTGCGTTTTTTGAGTCCGCCCACCGCCGTCGGCCGTTTTGGGATTAGTACACGCGCCGAAGTCACGACCTACCCCGGCACCGGCCGCAGCCAAGTCGGCTTTGCGTTTCGGCCTTCCTGGGCGGGCAGCTACGGCCCCGTAAGCGTCAACGCGACCTGGGACGCCCTGTGGACCAACCGAGCCTCGCCCTTCGGGGTAAGCCTGGACCGGCTCGAGCCTAGAAACCTGCTCGTTTTAGGCGGGCTTGTCGACGGCGACTTGACGCCTGGGTTGCGCGGCACGTTTTCGGTCAGCGCCCGCTACGACTTTTTGAGGCCGTCCGGGGGCGCTTTCAGCGCTGGGCTCGAGACTTTAGCGCTCGGCGCGAGCCTGAGCTACCGTGCCGACACCTTCACCCTGGTCCCTTTTTTCAGGGCCGAACTCGCGCCGCTGTTCAACGAGACCCTGCGCGGCGAAACCGACAGCTTTGTCGAGACCGGCCTCGACTTGGACGCTGCCACCTGGAGTTTCGGGCTGACTTTCAGGGCGGACCCGCTCGCGCCAAAAATCACCAAGTTGGAAGCGCGCACGAGCTTTCCCGTCACCCTGGACGCGCTTACCCTAAAACCCTTTATAGCTTTCGACTTTGCCCCGACCCTTACTGCCGGCCAGTTCCCACGCGTGTCGGGCCACGGTTTGGACGTGACCTACCGGAGTTGCTGCGGCACCCTGGTGGTGGGCTATAGGCAGTTAGGGAACGCCTTTACGACCTCGTTCGCCGTGCGCTTCGAGTAGCGGCGTTCGCCGTTCGCTGTCGGACGAACGACCAAAGACGAACATCGAACGAGGTTTTCTCAAAAAGCCGAGAGCGTTTAGTGTTAGGGTTAAACCCGCAGACTTGCACCACAGCCTCATACTGCAGCAGGCTCGTACCCGAGACCTTACCGATGACCCGTTTCGACCGCTACTTACTCCGCGAGGCCGCCGCGCCCCTACTCTTCAGCCTCGCGCTCTACAGCGCGCTGGCGGTCGTCAGCGTCACCTTGCCGCGCTTGCAGTGGATAGTGGGTGCGCCCTTTGGCGGGCTCGCGTACTGGCTGCTGCTCCAGGTGCCGGCGGCGCTCGTGCAAACCCTGCCGGTGGCGCTCGTGCTGACGGTGTTATTGGTTTTCGGACGTTTGGCGGCGAGCAACGAACTCTCGGCGGCCCAGGCGGGCGGTATTTCGCTGCTGCGCGTCGGGGGAGTGTTCGTGGCGCTGAGCGCGCTGCTCACCGTGACCGCCCTGGCCGTCAACGAATACGTGCTGCCGGCGACGAACGCGCGGGTCGGCAGTTTGTACTGGCCCCTAACGACCGGCGGTCAGAGCGGTTTGTGGCGGCTCGCGGCCAAAAACATTCCCTTGAACGGGTACACCCTTTATTTCGAGACGGCCGACCCCAAAACGGACGACCTGCTGGGCGTGCGGATAGAGGCGTGGCAGGGCGAGCGGGGCGTGTTCGTGTTGGCCGAGCGCGCCCACTTTTCCGACGACGGTCTGGAGCTGTACGGCTACCGTTCGAGCACCCTAGACTTCGCCGCTTTAGCGGGGGATACCGAGGACGCCGCCGACCTGCTTAAAAAGTTCGTCCTGCGCTACACCGAATCGCAGCGGCCCGACCAGCCGCTCGTGCTGAAAACCTCGGAGAGCGTGGACGAACTCGTCACCCGTTACAGCGGCGGCGGTTTCGAAGACAGCCGCTCGTTGGGCGACACCTTTCAAGACGCTTCAAACCCCGACTTGAGCCCGCAAGAGAGGCGGCAGGCCGCGGTGCTGTTCCACCGCAAGCTCGCCGAGCCGTTCGCCAACCTCACGCTGCTCCTCGTCGCGATTCCCCTGAGCTTGCTTTACGCGCACAGCCGGGGCGTGGCGTTCGGGCTGTCGCTCGTCGTCACCCTGGCCTGGTACGTGCTCCTCACCGCCGGGCAACTGCTCGCCCAAAGCGGCGCGGTGCCGGTCTGGTTGGGGCTGTGGTTCGGTAACATCGCGCTGGCAACCGCGGGGCTGTACCTGCTGCTGGCGCGAACACGGCTGAGGTAAAAAAGTGCTGAGTCCTGAGTACCGAGTAGAAAGTAGGTTTTTACTCGGTACTTTCAACTCGGTACTCGGTACTTCTCGGTCTTTTCCCGTTATCGAATTGCGCGCTAAGCGACAGCGGGCATGATAAACTTGTGTTCCTAGCATGACGCTCCTCCCCCAGAGCTTGCAAAAAGCGACAGCCTACCTAGACGCCCGCGACGAGAAACGCTTGGCGGCGGCGTACGCGCTTGCCCACCGCGCGCACGACGGGATGATGCGCCGCTCGGGCGACCCCTACATCACCCACCCGGTCGCGGTGACCGAAATTTTGGCCGAGTTGCGCCTGGACGCGGACGCGCTGTTGGCCGGACTGCTCCACGACACCGTCGAAGACACCGACGTGACCTTTGAACAAATCGAGGCGGAGTTCGGCGCATCGGTGCGCCGAATTGTCGAGGGTGAAACGAAAATCAGCAAGCTCGCCGTGCGCGTCTATGAGGACGAGCAGGCCGAAAACCTGCGGCAGATGCTCTTGGCGATGGTCTCGGACGTGCGAATCATCATCGTCAAACTCGCCGACCGGCTCCACAACATGAGGACTTTAGCGTTTCAGCCGCCCCACAAACAGCAGCGCATCGCCAAGGAAACGTTGGAGATTTTCGCCCCGCTGGCCCACCGCCTCGGCATCAGCAACTTAAAAAACGAACTCGAGGACCTGAGTTTTCACTACTTAGAGCCCGAGCGCTTTGAAGCGCTGCAGCGGCAAGTGCGGATGCGCCACACCGAGCGCGAGGCTTACGTCAAGCAGTCGATACACCTGCTCGAGGACCGCCTCAAAACCGAAGGCCTCAAGTTCGAGGTGTCCGGGCGCAGCAAACACCTCTACAGCATCCACTACAAGATGCAGCGCGACAACAAAAACCTCGACCAAATTTTCGACCTCATGGCGATCCGGGCCACGGTCGACGCCCCGAACGGCAACGGCATGACCGACGAGGACAAGGAAAAAGCGGTCTGCTACCGCGCGCTCGGCATCGTCCACAGCCTCTGGACGCCGATTCCGGGCCGCTTCAAGGACTACGTGGCGGTGCCCAAACCCAACGGCTACCAGTCGCTCCACACGACCGTCATCGGCTTGCGCGGCCAGCCCATCGAGGTGCAGATTCGCACTTCACGGATGCACAAGGTCGCCGAGTACGGGGTCGCCGCGCACTGGGCTTACAAACAGGGGTTGGAAGACGTCGCCGAAATCGAGAAGCGGCTCGAGTGGATGAAACAACTTTTAGACGTCGACGACACCGCCGAGAGCGCAGGCGCGTTTATCGAAACGGTCAAACACGACCTCCTGAGCGAGCGCGTCTTGATGTTCACGCCCGCGGGCGACCTCATGAACCTGCCGCGCGGCTCGACGCCGGTCGACTTCGCTTACCAGGTTCACACCGAAATCGGCCACCGCTGCATCGGCGCGCGGGTCAACGGGCAAATCGTGCCGCTGAGCTACGAACTGCAAACCGGCGACCGCGTCGAAATCCTGACCAACCGCTCGGCGCAGTATGGCCCGAGCAGCGACTGGCTGAACTTGGCCGTGACCCGGAGCGCCAAGCAGAAAATTCGGCACTACTTTCGGCAGCAGGAAAAACAAGGGCAGTTGGAGAGCGGCAAACGCTCGTTGGAGCGCGCCCTGCGCCGCAAACAGCTCGGCTTGGGGCAGTACATGACGCGGGCGAAGCTCGAGGGGGCCGCCAAAAAGCTGCTGCATTCGGACAGCGTGGACGACCTGTACTCGGCGCTGAGCAGCCGCCGTATCGCCGCCCGGCAGGTTGTGGACCTCCTCGCGCCCGGTGCCGAAAAACCGCCCACAACGCCCACCAAACCGCCGACCCCCAAGTCGGGCATCGGCGGCGTCTTCGTCGACGAACTCGACACGCCCGCCAAGCTCGCGCAGTGCTGCTCGCCCGTGCGCGGCGACGACGTGGTCGGCTACATCACCCGCGGGCGCGGCGTGACCGTCCACCGGGCGCAGTGTCCGAACGTCAAACACCTCCTGCAAACACAAGAGGAGCGCTTCGTCAACGTCACCTGGGACGTGCCCTCGGGCGAGGTGTTCCCGGTCGACTTCGAGGTCGTCGGGGTCGACCGACCAGGTCTTTTGAAAGACGTGCTCGACGTTATCGGCGGCATGAACAAGTCGGCCTCGAGGGTCAGCGCCGACGTCCACAACACCTCCTCCGCCCATATCCACTTCCGCGTGGACGTCAAGGACCAAAACGAAATCGCTTACATAAAAGACAACGTCTTCAAAATCGCCGACGTGACGGATATTTACCGGGCCAAGCCGGGGATAAAGGCGTAGAAAAGCGTGTAGAGCAGCCCCTTCTCTTTCTTGAAAACGTCTTTGGCGATAATGGATACTTGGACTGACTGCAAGTGTTGAGGGCGGTGGCATCTGAGGGGGAACGCCTTCACCCACCTGAGTGAGCCTGCGTTTCTTGTCTTGCTCGAGTGAGTTGCTCGAGGTGGTTGACGTGCTGACCTATGTTACTTGTGCTAAACGTTTTTAGAAAGTGCTCGCGCGCGTTGACGCCGAACTGCTCGCGCAGAGCGTCGTCCAGGAGTAAAACTTTTATTTTCTCAGCAAACGCGGCCGCGTCTTCGGGGGGTACCAAAAAGCCTGTTTTGCCGTCTATAACCACTTCTACTATCCCGTCGACCTCGGACGCTACAACCGGCGTGCCGACAGCTTGGGCTTCGGCACCGACGTAGCCGAAAGCTTCATTTTTGCTGGTGACCACACAAACCGACGCCCTGGCGAGAGCTTCCATCACCTCCGGCAACGGTTTATAACCGTGGAAGGTACACAGGTCGGCAACACCCAGTTCGGCGGCTCGAGCTTCGCAAACGCTTTTCTGCGCTCCTGCACCGTAAAATTCAACGTGAACGTCAGGCACGTGTTCACGAATGAACGGAAGAGCCTCGACAAGCACCTGCTGATTTTTAGAGGGTGTGAAGCGACCCACGCTGACCAGGCGGTTGGGAAACCTTGGTGTGGGTTCAATCTGCGGAGGGGGAATGAGGTTGTGGAGCACCGAAATTTTGTTGGAAGGCAGGTGATAAACAGTCTGCAAATCGTTCGCCGAAGCTTGTGAGTTGGCGACGAGGTGGGTAGCAAAAAGATAAACGAAGCGCTTGCGCAACAACTTCAAATCTTCAACCCAGCCCGGCCTTTTGGCGTCGGCTCGAGTCTGTTTATAAAGGGTGCGGTACCAAGCTACTCGGGTGGGAATACCGGTAAAAGCGCCGACGAGTACACAGACGTTCACAGTGTTGAATTGACTGATAAGACAGTCTGGTCGGTAATTTCGGGCAAAACGATGTAGAAATACAGCGTCACGCCAACTCGTGGCCGTTTTGGAAGGCCAGCTCAAAAATAGCAGGTTCGACTCGGCGTTTTCTGAATCAAGTTGGTTACCCAAAAAGGTGACGCGGTGCCCGCGCCTAACGAGTTCGTCAGCCAAAGCACTGTAATACAGGCTGTTCGCCTTACCTTTTTTTGATTGGAACGCGATGGCGAAATGCGACACACACCAAGTTACCAAATCCTATGAAAGGTAACAAGGTTCTCAGTTTTACCTTATAGCTTTCTTCCAGACCAACATTCAAGCCCCACCCTGTAACGAGGCGCACATCGCGCCTCGTGGTTTGTTGACGGCTCGAGCCGTGCTAGATTGACACATGCCGAATCCCGACGCCCCCGACTACCAAGCCATGCTGCAGGTCGCCTTGGAAGAAGCTCGCCAGGGCCTCAGTGAGGGCGGCATTCCCATCGGAGCCGCCCTGTTTCATAAGGACGGCCGAATCTTGGGCCGCGGCCACAACCGCCGCGTGCAAGACGGCGACCCGAGCATTCACGGGGAGACCGACGCGTTCCGAAAAGCCGGACGGCAGCGCAGTTACAAAGACACCATTATGGTGACTACGCTCGAGCCCTGCTGGTACTGCAGCGGGCTGGTCAAGCAGTTCGGCATCGGCACGGTGGTTATCGGTGAATCCGAGAACTTTCAGGGCGGCGCGGCTTGGTTGCGGGAGCAAGGCGTCGAGGTTGTCAATTTGAATTCTGCCGAGTGTGTTGCCATGCTTGCAGACTTTATCGCCGCACATCCAAACCTCTGGCACGAGGATATAGGGCTCGAGTAACCCTCACTCCATGTCCACGGCGACCCTGCGGCCCTTGAAAAACAGCGTGAGCTTCTCAAAATACTGCTCGAGGGCAAAAACGAGCGAGTAACCGACGATTTCTTCGGCACCCATAGCGCCCCAGCCGAGCAGCGAACCCAACCTACCAGCAAGGTAGAAAACGCCGACGAGGGTTGCAAAATTTTCCACAAGTTTTGCCATGTTAGGACGCGGCTCCCCCACCCCGTCCCTCACGCCGCTCGCCGTCCTACCCCGGAAGACGTACCAGACAATGTAAAGAACGACCAACAACAAACCGTACCGAAAAAGCAGTTCCGTCCACACCCTGTCCACCTGCCTTACAGCTACTTTAGAGGATGTAAAAGTGAAGATGTCGGCCGAAACCGGCCTTTTCAACCCCAAAGAAAAACCCGCGCTTGTCCAGGGCGCGGGTCAATCAGGGAGGTAAGGACAGTTTAGGGCTGCACTCTTACAAAATTCTTACAGGTTCGGGCGAGATGTTTGAGCCGCTGGAAATACCGGAAGCACCGGCAAACTTCGCAGGTGTAAATCAGGCGTGTACGACCAAAGCAAACAAGCCGGTGCAGAACACCCGGCTCCTCTTTTGCCGTTGCTGACTCTATTTTTAGTGGTGGGCGATGAGGGACTTGAACCCCCGACATCCTCCTTGTAAGGGAGGCGCTCTTCCAGCTGAGCTAATCGCCCACGAGAGGTAACATCTTTCAACACACATCATTCAGCTCATCCAACAATACCGTCGCGCAAGAAAAGCATCATCTTCAACAACCGGCAGCAGCCTCGAGAAGCTTCTAAGATTAAAGGTACCACCCACGCGGATGATACCTTCACCTTGGTGACCCCTACGAGATTCGAACTCGTGCCGCCACTGTGAAAGAGTGGTGACCTAACCGCTAGTCGAAGGGGCCCTGCTGGTGGGTCGTACAGGGCTCGAACCTGTGACCCGCTGATTAAAAGTCAGCTGCTCTTCCAACTGAGCTAACGACCCCTGCAGTACCTGGGCCGGAGCCCGCACCTTCGGCAAACCCCTCAGGGCTCGCCTACAGCCTGACCAGTATATGGACTAAAGAGAGGACCTGTCAAGGTGCTGGCGGACAAGTATTTCGCGGTGCAGACGGTCGTTGAAGAGGTCTTCTCTTAAACTTGGTTTCGTAAGGCGAGCCTCACTTCAAATCGAGGAGCGAACTGCAGAAAAGTTTTCGACTGCGTTTTATTTTTCCTACTCGTCACCCGGACAAATCGACCCGGACGAAGCGGATGACACTTTCGTGACATACGAAATCCCCCTACGCTCTAAAATTTAGGTAGTGGAACGGTTAGCACTTATCGGCGTCTCACACAGGCGCGGCGGGGCGGCGGCGCTCGAGGCGTGGCAGCGAGGTTTCAAGGCGGCGGATTTTGAGCGCTATGGCTTGGAGGAGTGGGTACCTTTGGTGACCTGCAACCGCTGGGACCTCGTCACCGTGTTGCCTGCAGGGATGAACGTGGCGGAGGCGAGGGCGCAGCTTACCCCGCCGGGTTCAAAAGTGCGGCCCTACGCGTTTTTAGGCGACGGGGCCTTGGAACAGCTCAGCCGCGTGGCCGCGTCGCTCGACTCGCTCAACCCCGGCGAGGACCAGATTATGGCGCAGGTGAGAGAGGCCTTCAGCGCGGCGCAGGCGTCGGGAACAACTGGTAAGACGACGATGTTCGCGTTTCACACGGCGCTGCGCATCGCCAAAAAGGTGCGGCGCGACGTCGACCTAGCGCCGCTGCACACGTCGCTCTTCAGCCTGGCGCGGCCGCAGTTGGAACGCAGCCTAGCGCCCGGTGACCGCGTCGCCGTCCTCGGCGCGGGCGAGATGGGCACGCTGGCGGCGAAGTCTTTGGCGGAGAACAAGAACCTGCACCTGACCATCGTCAACCGCACACCGGAGCGCGCGGCCCAGCTCGGCAAACACCTCGGGGTGGAGAGTTTAAGCCTGGCCGAGTTTTTAGCGTCGCCGCCCCCGCTCGAGGCCCTCGTCTGCGCACTGTCCGCAGGCGACGTGGTGGACGAGACCGTGCTCGAGAAGCTGCCCACGCTTAAAACGATTGTCGACTTAGGCGTGCCGCGCAACCTCAAGGCGGGGGCGGCGCGTGGGGTGTGCGTGCTCGACGTGGACACGCTGCAGGCGGCGGGAAATATGCGCCGCACGGCGATGACCGACAAGCTCGCCCGCGCCGAACGGCTCATCCAGGACGAACTCGAACTCGCCCGCGTTGAGTGGACCGAGCGGCAGTTGGGGCCGTCCATCAAACGGCTGCGCGACTGGTACTTGGACACCATCGGCGACAGCCTGCCCGCCGCCGACGCCGCCAAACTCGCCCACAAGTTCGCGCACGTGCCTATCAAAGGCTTGCGGGCGGTGGCGCGGGAGTACGGGCTCGAGGCGGCGAAGGTGTTTTTGGAGGAAACCGGCTTGAACGATAGGGTAAATGACGGCTTGAACGACGGGGTTGAATGATGACCAGACTCAGCCAGTGGCTCGTAGCCGGTAGCCTGCAGTTCTCCTACAAGCCACAAACCACTGGCTACAAACTCCATCCAGGGAGAGGACTATGAACCTCATCCGCATCGCCACCCGCAAAAGTCAACTCGCCCTGTGGCAAGCGAACTTCGTCAAAAGTCGGCTCGAGGCCCTCGGCCACGGGGTCGAACTCGTTTTAATCGAAACGCAGGGTGACAAGGATTACCAGCCGTTCGCACTCATGCAAGGCCAAGGGTTTTTCACCAAGGCCGTGCAGGACGCGGTGTTGGCGGGCGAGGCCGACGTGGCCGTCCACTCGCACAAAGACCTGCCGAGCGCGCCCATGCCGATGTTGGAAATCGCCGCCGTGACCGAACGCGCCGACCCGCGCGACGTGTTGCTGGTGCGACCGGAAAAGTTTGACTCGAGCGCGCAAAACTTGCCCCTGACAGAAGGTGCGACCGTCGGCACGAGCGCGGTGCGGCGGCAAAAACAGCTGCTCGCCTTACGCCCCGACCTCGTCACGAAAGAACTCCGCGGCAACGTGCCGACGCGGGTACAGAAACTGCGCGACGGCCTATATGACGCGATTGTTCTGGCGGCGGCGGGCCTGGAGCGCCTGGACCTCGACTTGTCCGGCTTGGAAACCCTCGTCCTCGAGCCCCACGTGATGGTGCCCGCCCCGGCGCAGGGCGCGCTGGCGCTCGAGACGCGCCGCGACGCTTACGAGGTCGCCTCCGTCCTGACCGACCTCCACGACCTCCGCAGCTACAAAGCCGTCGCCGCCGAACGCGGACTGATGGCGATGCTCCAGGGCGGCTGCCAACTCGCCCTCGGCGCGCACGCGGTTTATGAGGACGGCGTCGTCAAGCTTAAAGCCTGGTACGAAGGCCACTACATCGAGGTCGCCAACCCTTCTTCAGAAGGCGCGGCGATGCTCGCCTTCGAGGCGCTCGGGCGACCGACGGTAGAAACTTAGAGGATGTTTTAGGTGAAGCTCAGGGTCGCGCTCACGCAGTCGCCGGGCAAGCTGGCAGGCTTGGAGGCAGGCTTGCTCGAGCGCGGTTTCGAGGTCGTGCGCAGCCCCTTGATAAAAACCGAGCCGCTTTTGACGCAAACCGTCAGGGAGCACGCCGAGGTTTTGTTAGGTTGCCCCTGGCTGCTGTTCACGAGCCCGAGCGGGGTCGAGGCTTGGGGCGCGCTCGAGCTGGGTTTCGGTGGGGCGCGGCTCGGCGCGGTCGGGGCCAAAACGGCGGCGGCGCTTGAAGGTTTGGGCGGTAGGGTCAGTCTCGTCGGCGAGCCGCAAACTTCGCTCGGACTGGCCGAGGCTTTTTTGCAAGATGCAAACGCCGCCGCGCCCGTCGGGCTGCCGCGCGGTGACCGGGCGCTGCCGACGTTGCAGGACGCGTTGGAGAAAAACGGCCTCGAGACCCGCCCGCTGGTGGTGTACCGAACAGTTACCAACGCCTTTAACGCCGATGATGTAGATGTGGTTGTCCTCAGCAGTCCCTCGGCGGTCGAAGCCCTGCCGCGCACTGTCGGGGCGCGCGCCAAGCTTGTCGCCCTCGGTCCCAGCACGGGCGCGGCCATTGCGGAGTACGGCTGGAGCTACGTCCAGGCCGACCGCCCCGACGCGGACGCCGTGCTTGACGCCCTCGAGACCCTGACGCCCTCAGCTTAGACACCTTTTACGACGCCACCAGTCCAGCCGCCGACCGGACCGCAAAAAGGAAACCATGACCCTGACGAAAACGAAGCTCGAGCCCACCCTTACCAAGCGCCCGCGCCGCCTGCGGGCGACAGCCGCGCTCCGCACCCTCGTCGCCGACACCTTTTTGCGGCCCGAGGACTTCATCGCGCCCTACTTCGTGGTGCCGGGCCACAATGAGGTGCAGCCGGTCGGCGCGCTGCCCGGCGTGTCGCGCTTCAGCGTGGATAGGTTGATGGGGGAACTCGAGCGCGCCCTCAACTTGGGCGTCCGGGCGGCGGTGTTGTTCGGCGTCGTGCCGGAGAGCGGCAAGTCCGCCGACGCGAGCCTGGCCGACGACCCGCAAGGCCCCATCAACCGGGCGCTGCGCGAGGCGCGGGCCGCCTTTGGCGACGACATTGTGCTCGTCACCGACGTGTGTTTGTGCAGCTACACCGACCACGGCCACTGCGGGCTCCTCAAAACGACGCCGCGGGGGACGGTGGTGGACAACGACTCGAGCTTGGGGCACCTTGCAAACATGGCGCTCTCTCACGCCCATTCCGGGGCCGACCTCGTCTCGCCGTCCGATATGATGGACGGGCGGGTTTCCGCGATTCGGCAAACCCTCGACGCCGAGGGGCACAGCGAGGTCGGGATTCTTTCTTACGCGGTGAAGTACGCTTCGGCCTTTTACGGGCCATTTCGGGAGGCGGCGGGGTCGGCCCCGAAGGAGGCCCCCCCTGTCGTCGCTGACGCCCAACAACCCCCCCTTTTAGGGGGGGACCGACCGAGCGAAGCGTTGGTCAGGGGAGGTCCGCCCAAAGACCGCAAGACGTACCAGATGGACTACCGCAACAGCTCGGAAGCCCTGCGCGAAGCCGCGCTCGACGAGGCCGAGGGCGCGGACATGCTGATGGTCAAGCCCGCGCTGCCCTACTTAGACGTGCTGGCACGACTGCGGGAGAAGACGGTTTTACCGCTGGTGGCCTACAACGTCTCGGGCGAATACGCCATGCTCAAGGCGGCGGTGAGCGCGGGCGCGCTTGAAGAAGCGCCTGCCGTGCTCGAGTCCCTGACCGCCATCAAGCGGGCCGGGGCCGACCTAATCGTCAGTTACCACGCCGTAGAGGCACTGGAAAAAGGCTGGTTGGCTTGAAGCGCAGACCTTCTCTCACCTCCCGCACGGTCACGCGCGCGGCCTTCGGCGTCATCATCGTGTTCGTGCTGGCGCAAGTGGTGTGGTGGATTATTTTTCAGAACCGCTATATTTCCGGGGTCACGTGGGACACGCTCGCGGCTTGGCAGCAAGACGCTCGAGCGGCGAACGACGCCTTCAGCGCCATCCCCGACCCCGCCCTCGTTCAGTCGCTGCAAGCGGACTACCCACACCTCCTGTTCGACGAAACCACAGGTACATTCAAGCTCAATCCTGAAGTCGTGGCGGCGTTTACCAACAGGCAAAACGGCTTCGTCCGCATGGTCGCCTTCGAGGGGCCGTTTTTCGTGCTCGTCGTGCTGGGCGGGCTCTACATCATCGCCAAGAGTTTACGCACCGAGCGCGAACTCAAGCGGCGGCAGCAAAACTTTTTGTCGGCCATCACCCACGAGTTCAAGACGCCGCTCAGCACGCTGCGGCTCCTCGTCGAAACTGTCCTCATGCGGAGTTTGCCGCCGGAGAAACAGCGGGACTATTTGTCCCGGATGGAAGGCGAGCTGACGCGGCTCGAGAGCACCAGCGAGCAAGTCCTCGCGGCGGCGCGGCTCGAGCAGTCGCGCACAGCCCCGCTGTTGGAACCCCTGGAAATGAACAGTGTCGTGCAGGGCGTGGTCGGGAGGTTGCGGGCGGGCCTCGAGGCGCGCGGCGCGCGTTTGAGCGTCGTCTACAGCCCCGAGCCGTTGCCCGTTTCCATCGACAGCAGCGCCTTCGCCGTGGTGCTCGGCAACCTCCTCGACAACGCGGTGAAGTACAGTCCGGGAGCCGAGAAAACCGTGACGGTGCGGCTGGTGCGCCAACGCGACCTCGTGATGACCCACGTCGAAGACCACGGCGTCGGCATTTCGGAGGGTGAGCGCAAGCGCGTGTTCGAGCGCTTTTACCGCGTCGGCAGCGAGATGACGCGCCGCTCGACCGGCGTCGGCTTGGGCTTGCACCTGGTTCGCAGCATGACCGAGGCGATGAACGGGTGGGTAAGGCTCGAGGCCAACACCCCCCAGGGCAGCCGCTTCACCGTCGTGCTGCCGCGCCGCGTCGTGGCGACGGCAGACGAACAAACGGACGAGCGAACGGACGAACAAGGGGCGGAAACCTTCACCGTGAGCGGCCGAGCGTGAAGCCGACCGTTCTCATCATCGAAGACGAGGCGCTGCTGGCCGAGGTTTTGGTCGACAACTTGGAGGCCGAGGGTTACGCTGTCACGGTCGCGCCGGACGGGCGGGCGGGTTTGGACGTGTGGCAACAGACGCGACCTAACCTCATCGTTTTGGACGTGATGCTGCCTTTTATCGACGGCTACGAAGTGTGCCGGACGATGCGGGGTGCGGGCGACACGACGCCGGTTTTGTTCCTGAGCGCCAAGGGCCGGCCCGACGACCGGGTCGAGGGGCTCGCCGCCGGGGGTGACGACTACCTGCCCAAACCCTTTCACCTCCCCGAGTTTTTGCTGCGCGTGCAGAACATGTTGCGCCGTCAGGGTTGGGGACAGGATTGGAAACAGCGTTGGGGAGAGGCCGAGAAACAAGTGCCTACAGACTCGAGCTTCGCCTTCGGCGGACACCGGGTAGACTTTCGCACCTGGACGGCCGCGCTGGCGAGTGGCGCTGAGGAACCTTTGGGCGAGCGCGAACTCGGTATTTTTAGGTTGTTGGCGCACCGCGCGAACGAGGTTGTGAGCCGCGACGACATCCTGGACGCGGTCTGGGGCGACGACGCCTTCCCGAGCAGCCGCACGGTCGACAACTTCGTGGTTCGACTGCGCAAGCTGTTCGAGCCCGACCCCGGCCACCCGGTTTACTTTCACACGGTGTGGGGCGTGGGCTATAAATTTACGCCGGAAGGCGCGGGCGAACTGACCCTGAAAAACTCAACTTAAACGACGCTCGCTGAACGTTGTCCGCACGAGTCTTGTCCACAGGAGGCCAGGGGCGCGCCGCTCTCGAGCTGCAACGTCGTGTGGACGATTTCGAACTCGTCGTGAAGCCCGCGCCGCGCCTGCACGATGAGGGCGTTGTTTTGCACCTCTTCCGGCACGACGAGGTGCGCGGTCAGCGCGGTCTCAGTCGTGCTCATCGCCCAAATGTGCAGGTCGTGGACCTCGCTCACGCCGGGCAGGGTTTTCAGGTAGGCTCGCACCGCCTCCGGGTCGATGCCCTCGGGCACAGCGTCGAGCGACAGCCGCAGCGCGTCGCGGAACAAGCCCCAGGTGCTCCACAGCACCACCGCCACAATGACGAGGCTGATAACCGGGTCGAGCCAAACCGCGCCCGTGTAAAGGATGACGACTCCGGCGACCAGCACGCCCAGCGTCACGAGGCCGTCCGCCATCATGTGCAAAAACGCGCCGCGGATGTTGAGGTCGTCCTGGCCCTTGACGAACAGGTACGCCGTACCGAAGTTAACCACCAAGCCGACAAGCGTCACCCAGATAATCGTCGCGCCGGGTACGGGGGCGGGGTCTTGCAAGCGCCCGACGGCCTCCCACACGACCACGCCCATCGCGCCGAAGAGCAGCAGCGCGTTGAACAGCGAGGCGACGATGGGCGAACGTTTCAAGCCGTAGGTAAAGCGCTCCGAGGGCGGCCGCAGGGCCAAGCGCGCCCCCGCCCAGGCGATAATGAGGCTCAGCACGTCGCTGGCGTTGTGGCCCGCGTCGGCAATGAGTCCGAGCGAGCCGACCGACAAGCCCACCGCCGCCTCGACCATCACGTAAAGCGTGTTCAGACCGATGCCGACGGCAAAAGCCCGGCCGAAACTTTTGGGTGCGTGTGAGTGGTCGTGTGCTATGGGTCTTGCCCCCTTCGAAAATGCGACTTGCAGTATAGCCCGCGAGAGGGGGCTGACCTCCTCGAGCCGTCATCTTTTGACTCGCTTACTCACCTTATGCCGCAGCTATCAGCCTGGAAAATGGGCCGATGAGGTTGAGGAAACAGAATGCAGAACGGGTTTGGTCGATTCTCCCTTCTGCACTCTGTTTCCTTTTTCTTCCCAGAATCCTCTGTAGAACAACGTGCTCGCGAAAGGTGCGTCATCACTTGAGCCCCAGTGCTCCCAAAACGCTCGGTCTGATCAACTTGTAAAACATCCTCGCCATCTCGTGTGGCGGGGTTTTCATGTCGTCCTCGAGCCAACCCGTGAGAACCGACAGCATCGCTCCGGCGACGAAGTCGGCTATGACGTTGGGCGGCACGGACGGTTTGACGCCGATGGTCTGAATCGCCTGGTGCGCGGTTTGCGACGCATAAAACCTCAAGCGTTGCAGCATGAGACCGCCGCCCTGGCCGTTCAGGACGACCCTGAAGAGGGCCGGGTCGCGCTGCACGACCTCGAACACGACCAGCGCGGGGTGCGGCGCGCCGCGCAGGAGGTCTTGGCTGGAGAATCCCTTGACCTCCTCGAGAATCCCCTCCACCAACGCATCGAACGAACTCAACAACAGGGCGTCTTTGTCGTCGAAATGCAAGTAAAAAGTCGCTCTCGCCACATCGGCCCGCTCGGTGATTTCGGTAACGGTGATGCTCTCGTAATTCTTTTCTAAAATCAGCGCCATCAGCGCGTCGAACAAGCGCCCCTGCGACCGCCGCACCCGCCGGTCCTTGGGGGTGGAACGTTCAGAAGTAGACATACACACCCTTCTGTCCAGTAGTAGACGTTTTCGCCCGGTTGTTCTTGACGGGCCTTCCTTGCAGCCCCTACATTAACAGTGTGACCAATAGAAGACAACTGTCTATAAACTGACGCTCGTTTGCGAAAGGGGTTGGACCATGACCGGAAAAGGAACAGGAACTCTTACAGAGACGGACGTGCTCATCGTCGGAGCCGGTCCTACCGGCCTTACCGCCGCTACACTTTTGGCCCGCTACGGGGTGAAGTTTCGCATCATCGACAAAAACGCTGCGGCGGCTGAGAAGTCCAGGGCGCTGGGTGTGCAGGCGCGCACCCTGGAGCTGTGGGACAAGCTCGGTTTGGCTGAAGGTGCAGTGGCGCGCGGGCAAGCCCTGCAAGCCCTCAACCTCATTACGAAAGGCACGGTTGATGAAGGCGGTAGGCCGTTTATAGCGTTGGGGCGCGACGGGAAGGACATCTCGCCCTACCCCTACCTGCTCATCCACGAGCAGAACAAGACCGAAAAGATGCTCTTAGCCGACTTAGCCGCTCAAATCGGACCAAAGGGTGCCTACGGCGTCGAGCGGGGTACCGAAATCGTGGGCCTTGTGCCTGCCGAAGACAAGGTGACGGTCGTCTTGCGCCACGAGGACGAACAGCGAGAGACTGTAGAAGCGAAGTGGCTGATTGCCGCCGACGGCGCGAGCAGCTTTGTACGCAAGACGCTGGCCTTAGAGTTTGACGGCGCGACCTACGCCGACCCGCTGTTCGTGGCCGACGTGGACCTCGAGTGGCCCCTGTCACGCGACAAGTTTTACGCCCAGGTGCCGCGCCAGGGAATGCTGACCTTTTTTCCGATGCGCGGGGACGGCTACTCAGACAACCAGTACCGCATCATCGCGCGTATTCCAAGAGAGTTGGAGAGCAAAGACGAGCTTACGGGTGAGGACATCCAACAAATCTTAGACAAGCACAGCGTCGTGAGAGCGAAAATTACCGCCACGCGCTGGGTGTCCAAGTACCGCATCCACCGCCGCATGACCAGGGCGTTTCGTGTCGGGCGTGTTTTTTTAGCGGGCGACGCGGCGCACATCCACAGTCCAGCCGGAGGTCAAGGGATGAACACGGGCATTCAAGACGCCTGGAAACTCGCCTGGAAACTCGCGCTCGTGGTGAAGGGTCAAGCGGCTGAAGAACTTTTGGAGAGCTACGAACTCGAGCGTATCCCCGTCGCTAAAGCCGTGCTGAACGGCTCGGACAAAGGCTTTTCTTTCATCGGCTCACCGAACTACGTTTTTCACCTGCTCCGCAGTGCCCTCCTGCCGCGCCTCACCAGCCTCGCTTCACGCGAAAGTGTTGGCAAGGGCATCTTCAAGTTTCTCTCGCAGACCTGGATTAACTACCGCAAGAGTCCGGCAGTGGGCAGCGACAAGGGCGCCAAACGGGTCAAGCCCGGCGACCGTGCGCCCTACGCACGCTTCACCTTGGGTGAGAGCGTCTATTCGCTGCTGCACGGCGTAGACCACCACCTGCTGCTCTTTGCAGGCCGGGGTGCTGACGTGGAGGCGGAGCGTGCGCGGGCCGAGGCGCAGCTGAACGACTACGGCGTCACAACGCGAGTACACGTTGTCGGCGCTAAAGAGACTGCTTTGCGCGAGGCGTACGGCGTGGACGAGCCCAGTGCGTTTCTGGTGCGTCCCGACGGACACGTCGCGTGGCGCGGCGCTGTGAGCTTGGATGACTTGGCATCTTACATGGACAGGTTTTACACACGTTGTACCGAAGCCGAGCAAAAGACAGCGCCCGCGCAGCCGAAGTTTGAGGTCGCCGTCTGAATTTCGAGGGGCTTCAAGATTCCAAACCTTTCAAGCTCGAGCCCAGAAAGGACGTACCGTGTTAAGACAACTCGTCAGAATGATTACAGGCGGTGACGGCGAAGCCGGGGGGCCGTGCGTGGGCGTCTTCCCCGCCAATGCAAGCCAGGGCTTCGTGGTACGTGAAAAGCTTGTGATATAGTGGCGCGTTGCGTACCACACGCTCGGAGGCCTCTCTTGTCAGATTCTCAGACGTCAGACCCAATCCGCCAGCGCACCGTCTCGAGAACCACTCTGGGCGTCGTTGAAAAACCCAGTCCCGCCCGCGTCGACGACGTGTTCGCAAAAGCGTTCAACTTCACCCGCGCCGACGAGGCGGTGGCGGCAGGGATGCACCCCTACTTCAAACCTATCGCCTCGCAAAACGGCGGCACGGTCGTGGTGGGTGGTCGCGAAATGATCATCACCGGCTCGAACGACTACCTGGGTTTGACCCAGGACGGTCGCTTGAAAGAGTCCTCACGGCGCGCGCTCGACGACTTCGGGACGAGCTGCACGGGCTCGCGCTTTTTGACGGGCACCTTGACGTTTCACGACGACTTGGAACTGCGCCTCGCCAAGTTTTTGCAAAAGGAAACCGCGCTGACCTTCAGCGCCGGGTTTTTGGGCTGCTTGTCTGTCGTGAGCGTGCTGGCGGGTCGCCACGATATTTTGTACTTCGACCGCGAGAACCACGCCTGTCTTTACGACGGCGCGCGACTGTCGTTCGCCGCGCTGCGCAAGTACGAGCACAACGACGTCGCGGACTTAGAACGGCTGCTCGAGAAAGACAAAGATAAACCCGGCGGCCGGTTAATTGTCACCGACGGCGTGTTTTCGATGAGCGGACACATCGCCAAGTTACCGGAACTTGTCAAAGTCGCCCGCAAGTACGGCGCGCGAATTATCGTCGACGACGCGCACGCGACCGGCGTTTTGGGCAAACACGGCCGCGGCAGCGCCGAGCACTTCGGGTTGAACGAAGAAGTCGACGTCATCGTCGGCACCTTTTCGAAGTCGTTCGCCTCGGTCGGCGGCTTTATGGCCGGGCCGCGCGAAGTGGTGAACTACGTCAAGCACAAGGCGCGGCCGTTTATTTTCACGGCGGCCTTGCCCGCCATGCAGATGGCGGCGGCCCTGAAAGCCTTAGACATCATGGAGACCGAGCCGCAGCACCGCGACCAGTTGTGGCGCAACGTGCGGCACTACCACCGGGGCATGAACGCTCTCGGCTTCGACACGCTGGGCACGCAAACACCAATCGTCCCCGTCGTCATCGGCGACGACGACATGACGCTGCTGTTCTGGCGCGAACTGTGGGAAGAGGGCATTTTCACCACGCCGTCGGTGCCGCCCGCGGTGCCGCTGGGACAGAGCATCATCCGCACCTCGGTCAACGCCAACCACGAACCCCAGCACATCGACGGCATTTTGAGCGCGTTCGAGAAGGTCGGGAAGCGTCTGGGCGTCATCGGCTAGCCCGGCCGTCTTATGCTCGCCGTCCGTCCCGTCAAGGCCAAAGCCGACTTAATCAGGTTCATCGAGTACCCGTACCGAAAGTACCGCACCGACCCCCATTGGGTGCCGCCCTTACGCATGAGCGAGCGCGAGCGCTTCGACGAGAAGAAAAACCCGTTTTTCGAGCACGGCTGCATGGAGCTGTTTTTAGCTGAGCGTGACGGTCACGTCGTGGGGCGCGTCGCGGGCATCGACGACGACCTTCACAACGAGACGCACGGTGACAACACGGCTTTTTTCGGCTTTTTCGAGGCGGAGGACGCGGGGGTGGCTCGAGCCCTCTTAACACAAGTCGAAACCTGGGCCGCAAGCTTGTCGCGCAGCGCCCTACGCGGCCCCACCAACCCCACCATGAACGACGGCGCGGGCTTTCAAATCAACGCCTTCGACACCGACCCCTACGTCATGATGCCCTACAACCCGCCCGAGTACCCGGCTTTTGTCGAGGCGGCGGGCTACCGCAAAATCAAAGACCTCTACGCCTGGTACTTGGGCTCCGACGTGGGTCCGAGCGAGCGGCTGCTGCGCCTCGCCGACCGCGCCGCGAAACGGTACAGCTTTACGATTCGCCCCGTGCAGATGAAACATTTCGACAAAGAGGTCGAGCGCGTGCTCGGTTTTTACAACGACGTCTGGGAAAAGAACTGGGGCCAGACGAAGTACACGCCCAAGGAAGCCGAAATCCTCGCCAAAGAACTTAAACTTATCGTCGACCCCGAAATGGTGCTGATGTTGGAAATAGAGGGCGAGCTGGCGGGCGTCGCGGTGGGCTTTCCCAACGCCAACCAGCTGTTCAAAAAAATGAACGGACGACTCTTGCCCTTCGGTATATTTTACGCGCTGCGAGCTAAAAAAATCATGAACGAGATGCGCCTGCCGATTTTGGGCGTCAGGCCCGAGTACCGCAACAAGGGTTTGGAGCTGGCCCTCATCGCCGAGTTTTGCCGCCGGGGCATCGCGCGGGGCTACACCGGGGCCGAGTGCTCGTGGATTTTGGAGGACAACGAAGCCATGAACAAGGGCATCGCCGCGGCGGGCGCGGAGCTTTACAAGACGTACCGGCTTTATCAGAAAGAGCTATGACAGGAGGAAGGAGAAAGGAGAAAGGAGAAAGTGAAGTCACAAACTTTTTCCCCTCTGCTTCTCGGCTCCCCTGCTCCTCCGCCCTGCTACTTGAAGGTGCAGCGACTCAGCTGTGAAGCCCCGCGTTCTCCTTACCGGCGCGTCGGGGTTTGTGGGCAGCCACGTCGCCCACAGCTTGGTCGAGGCGGGCTACGCGCTGCGCTGCGGCTTGCGGCCGACGAGCGCGCGGCGCTGGCTGGAGGGGCTGGACTACGAGCCGGTTTCGCTCGACTTGCAAGACTTAGGCGGGCTCGAGCGCGCCTGCGGCCGCGTCGACTTAGTCGTCCACGCGGCCGGGGTCACGCGGGCCAAGGACGACGCGACCTTTTTTCGGGTCAACACCGAGGGCACCCTGAACTTGGCGCGGGCGGCGCAGCGCGCGGGCGTGAGCCGGTTCGTTTTTGTGAGCAGTTTAGAAGCGCGCGGGCCGGACCATGCGAGCGGGCCGGACAGCCCTTACGGACACAGTAAACTGGACGCCGAAGGTGGGTTGCGGGCGTTTGGTGAGGGCCTCGAGGTCGTCGTACTGCGACCGGCCGGAGTCTACGGGCCGCGCGACACCGACTTGCTGCCCCTGTTCAAACTGGCAAAGCTAGGTTATTTGCCCGCCCCCGCGGGCGGCGGCGTGTTGCAACCGGTTCACGCCCACGACGTGGCCGGGGCGGTGATAGCCGCGGCTTCACGCGCCGCGCGTTTCGGGCCGTTTCCGGTCGCCGAACCGCGCAGCTACACTTGGCCGGAAGTGGGGCAAGGTTTAGAAGCGGCGTTGGGGCGCAAGGTGAGGACGATAAAGGTGCCTCCGGCTGTTTTTTTGACGGCGGGGTACGGGTTGGAAAGCGTCGCCAAACTGCTCGGCCGGACGCCTCAACTCGACAGCCGCCGGGCGCGCGCTCTCGCCGTCCACACCTACACCTGCGACGTGTTGACAACGCAGCGCGACCTCGCCTGGCAACCGCGCTACCCCTTGAGCGCAGGTCTGGCGCAAACAGCGCGGTGGTACGAACAAAAAAGCTGGCTCTAAAAAAGTTGGTGTGGGTGGGGACGGGCTTCATACCGATGGTAGTAACAAAACGGCGGCAAAACCGCGGTGACAAGGGCGCCTGTACCCAGGCTGGGTGCGCCAAACAAACGAGTTTTCGAGACGGAAACGGTGATAAACTCGCTCTAGGCCGGGGAAGAGCGGGGCGCTGAGCCCACGCCTACCGGTACGGTAGGGAAGCTATGAAGTCTGCGGTTGTGATGGCAGGACTGAGCGTGGTGTTCGGGGTCGTCGGGCTGGTTCTGGTCGTCGGTGACGACGTGTTTCGCCCTGAAACCTACGTTCTCACTCACTACAGTCCCGGCTTGGCACTGCTGGCACTGTTGGCTTTTATCACCGCTTGGTTGGCACCTGCGTTTAGAATCCAGCTGCTGTGCCGTGAGCGCGTCACCCTTCCCTTTTGGCGGGCACTGCTGGTCCAGCTTGCGACTTCGTTCGGGGCCGCCGTGACGCCGGGCAAGTCGGGGGCCGGGGTCGCCGGGACCGCGGCCCTGAGTACCTTGGGCTTTTCGGTCGGCCAAAGTTTCAACATCGCCGTTCAACAGGCTTTGCTCGACCTCGCGTTTTACAGCTGGGCGTTGCCGTTGAGCCTCGCCTACCTCGTTTTGAGCGACAAGTTTAAACTCCCTTTGAGCCTGGAACTTGCCGGCTTGGCGCTTGCGCTCGGTTTGGTTATAGCTTTGCTGTTTCGGCGAAAAGTGCCCGAGTTGCTGTTGCGCGTGGCTTTGACGGCGGCGCGGCTGCCCCTGCCGGGGCGCGTCAGGCTGTGGTTGCAGCGCGCAACCCACGACTACTACCGGAGCGCTCAAACCGAGTTCAGGCTCAGCCGCACAGGGTGGTTGGGCGCGCATGTAGCGACGGCGGTGGGCTGGCTGAGCAACTATGCGCTGCTGTGGGCGCTGCTCAAGTTGGACGGGGCCGAGGCCGCGTTGTCGGGCGTGGTGGCGGTGTTGACGCTGGTGTCCGTTACCGCCAACATCGTGCCGACGCCGGGCGGCTCCGGTTTTATAGAAGTGGCGGTGGGTTTGGCGACGCAGGCGCAAAGTTCAAGCCGAGTCGCCGCCGCACTGTTGCTGTGGCGACTCGGTACCTTTTACATCATCTTTTTTATCGGTCCTTTCGCGAGTTGGTTGCTGTACCGTAACCGCTCCGCACAGTTGACGCGGCCCCGCGCCGGAGTCAGGTTGAACGAGCGAGATGTTTGACGTGCCGAGCGTTCACTTAGAGGACGCCGTGAGCGTGACCGGTTTGACCTCGCCCGTTCGCGTCGCCCTGTTTACCGGCGCTTACAACCACATTGCCGACGGGGTGTCTCTGACCCTCAACCGCTTGGTCCATTACCTAGAAACGCAAGGACACAGCGTGCGCGTGTTCGCGCCGACGGTTCGCGAACCCGAACTGAGCCACAAAGGCACCCTGATACCGGCGTGGTCCGTACCGGCCCCGGGCCGCCCCGACTACCGCTTGGCGTTGGGTTTGTCGCCGAAAGCGCGCCACGCCCTCAGCGGCTTCGACCCGGACTTGTACCACGTCGCCACCCCCGACCTGCTGGGCCACCAGGCGCTGCGCTTGGCGCGGCGCTCGGGCAAGCCCGTCGTCGCTTCTTATCACACGCACTTCAGTTCCTACCTGGGCTATTACGGCTTGGGCAGGCTCGAGCCCCCGCTGTGGTGGGCCTTGCGCCGCTTTTACCGCCGCTGCGACCAGGTTTACGTGCCGACGGCTTCGGTTGCCGCAAGCCTGCGCGACCACGGCGTCACCGAAGGGCTGCGTTTGTGGCCGCGCGGCGTCGACGCCGCGCGCTTCAACCCTGCTCGGCGCTCTTTTGCCTGGCGGCGCGCCCACGGAATCGCCGACGACGAGACCGTGCTGATTTTCGTCAGCCGCCTGGTCTGGGAAAAGGGTTTGGAAACGCTCGCTGAAACCGTCGAGGCGTTGCAACGGCGCGGCGTTCCCCACCGCAGCGTCGTCGTCGGCGACGGGCCGGCCGGTCCGTCGCTGCAACGTCGGCTTCAGCAAACGGTCTTTACGGGTCGCTTGGAAGGTGCCGAACTTGCAACCGCCTACGCCTCGGCCGACCTGTTTTTGTTTCCGAGCGAGACCGAGACGTTCGGCAACGTGGTTTTAGAGGCGATGGCCTCCGGCTTGGCCGCCGTCTGCGCCGACGCGACCGGCAGCCGCGACCTGCAAGTGACGGGGGTAACCGGTTACCTCGTTCCCCCGGGCGACAGCTCCAGCTTTGCCGAAAAAACTGCGGCGCTCCTGACTCGGCCCAGCCTCCGCCGCGACTTGGCCGACGCTGCTTACGAGCGGTCACAAACCTACCACTGGGAGGCGGTGCTGGCGCGCGTTGCCGGGTACTACCAGCAGGTGTTGGCGGGACGGGCCACGGAGGGCCGAGCGCCGACCGAACGCGGCCCGGCGGTCAACCGAAATAGTCCTCGAGGATGACTTTGGTGCTTTTGTACTTCCAGTGCCAGCGCCGCCGCGCACCTACGCCTGCGGTCGTCGCGTTTTGGTGATGGCGCACGACCAAGTCGGGCAGCCACCACACTTGCAAGTCGGCGTTGCGCGCTTGTTCTGCCAGGTGCACCTCTTCAAAGTACATAAAGCCGCGGTACTCGAGGGTCAGCGCCTCCAACAAGCGGTCTTTCAAAAACACGGCGCTGCCGTGAGGTGCGTAAATTTTCGCGGGTGCGGCGTTCAGGTGCGCACGTTTGAACGCGTCGAGCTTTTGCTTGGTCACGAAGCCCAAGTCCCAGAGTCGGCTCAGCGGCACGCTGCGCCACACCCACATATACAGGTAAAGCAAAAAACGGGCCGGGCGCGAGCGCATAAACGGGTTTTGCCGCGCGCCGTTGTCCAGCAGCACGTTCGGAGCGACGATGCCCACGTCTTCAGGCAAAACGTGCGCGGCCAAACGGTAAAAAAAGTCGGCGGCGAACTCCAAGTCGGTGTTGACGACGCCCAGCCAAGTCGGGAGCGTTTTGTGCTCGGCCCGCCAGGCCCGGTAGGCGAAAGCGCAGCCGCCCAAGTAACCCACGTTGCGGCTTTTATAAACGCTCACGCCGGCCGGGAGCGGTTCTTCGTTCGTCCAGGAAGCGCTGCTGTCTGCAACGGCGACAGCCAAACGCCAACCCGGCGGCAGGGGAAGTCCCTGCAGGTGCGCGACAAAACGGCGCACCTGCGCCTCGTTGTGGTAGTGAACACAGCTCAGCAGGACGGTTACGGCTGGGTTGCCGTTCTGGTCACCGTTCGTGGCTGCGGCGTCCCGGGTTGAAAGGTCGTCACTCAAAGTCGGTCTCTTCCAGTCGCTCGCTTACATCGCTTTCGGCCGTGCGCCGCTTTGCTCCGGGCCGGGTCGAAAGCTCGAGCGCGTCGTAAAAACCCAGCCACTCTAGCACAGAACAGCGTTTTTTCTGAGCAGGGGCGGTACTTGGGCGGTTCGTTGCCGGGGAGCGCGTTCGGGGGCGGCACGTTTGTGTCATGATAGCCAGGCATGACCCCAGCGACGACCCTCTTGCCGACCCGCGCTTCGGCTCTCAAAGCCAAGCTGCTCTTCGCCACCATAGCAGCGGGCGGCGGTCACGTCGCGACGGCCGAGGCGATGGCGGCGGCTGTGACGCGCCACTACCCAGGGCAGTTGGAGGCGGTTGTCACGGACTACATGAAAGAGGTCGGCAACCGCGAAGCCGCTGTCGCGGCGTTTGACGAGCGCCACAAAGAGTTGTGGAAAAGAGCCTTGCGTTTTCCCTTGTCGGCGCGCTTGGGCCAGCGGCTTATCGACGCGCTGCCCAACCTCACCGTAAAAGTGCAGCGGCGCTTTTTGGCCCGCTTTGCCGAGGTCGCCGCGGCCGACTTGGCGGAGCGACGCCCCGACTTGGTCGTTTCGAATCACGGGCTGATAACGACCGGTTTGGCACTTGCCAAACGCGACTACGGCCTCAGGGTTCCCGTACTGACTTTTGCAACCGAAACGCACAACATCAGCGCCTACTGGGCCGACCCCGAGGCGGACCACATGTTGGTACCGAATAGGGGCGTGCTCGCCGACTTAAACCGCATGGGCGTGCCGCTTGACAAGATGGACGTGGTCGGCTACCCGGTGCAACAAGCGTTTTTGCAAGCTCCCGACAAAACGGAGGCTCGAGCCCGCCTCGGCCTCTCAATCCGGTTTACCCTCCTCGTTTCGCTCGGCGGCGAGGGCATCGGCGGCGACCCGCTCCAAACGGTGCGGGTGCTCGCCGCCGCGCGGCCCCACGCCCAAATCCTGGTGATGTGTGGCCGCAACGAAACGCTGCAGCGTAAAGTCGCCGCGCTGCAAGCCCCCAACTTGCGCGCTTACGGCTTCAGCCGGGACATGGCCGTCTTTTTGGCGGCGAGCGACGTCGTGGTCGGCAAGGCCGGCCCGGCGTCGGTCTACGAAACGCTCGCGGTGGGCCGGCCCCTGCTGATTACGAGTTATGCCGGCCTCAACGAACAAGGCGTGACTCGGTTCGTCGCCGAACAGGGTCTGGGGCATTACGTTTCCTCGACAGCTGCGCTTTTGAAAGCTTTGAGTCTTTACGAGCGAGGCGACCCGGACCAGGGCAATCCGCAAAGCGACAGGGTTCAAGACGTAGCAGCGCGTTGCCGCGCCCTCGACCTCAAGGGGCAGACCGACGCCGTAGCGCAAGCCATCTGGGGTTACCTGAACCGGTTCAAACCTACACCTTACCAGGACGTGTGGGTTTAAGAAATCCATGCGCAAAAGGTACTGGCTGACGGTCATCATCTCCGTCGTGTTCGGCGCATTCGCGCTGTGGCTGGTGTTGCCGGAGGCTTTCGCGCCGGCCAGCCTGGCAACATTGCGGCGTCTGACAAGTCATCACTACGCGGCCGTCGCACTCGTCATAACGGGCTGGTGGTCGGCGGCGGCCGTGCGCTTTATGCTGCTCAGCCACGCTGTCGGACGGCCCATCCGTTTTCACCAGGGCGTCCGGGTGACTTTAGCGGGTATTTTCGCCGCGACCGTCACGCCTTCGGGTGGGGGCAGCGGCGTGGGAGTAGCCCTCAGCCTGAACCGCTACGGCTTGTCGCTACACGAGGCCGTCGCCGTGACCACCCTCACCCTGACCCTCGACTTAGCTTTTTTCACCTGGGCGGTGCCCGCCTCGTTTTTTTACTTGTTGGCCGAGGGTGTGCGCTTGCCCGGCGAAAACTTAGGCGCCTTGGTCGTGGTCGTGTCGCTGGTTCTGCTGGCGCTGGGCTACCTCGTGACGTTTCGACTGGCGCTGTTGAGCCGAGGTTTGAAAAGAGTCGCGTTTTTGTCGCTTCTGCGCCCGTTGCGGCGGCGTTTGCTGCGCTTCGTGAACGAGCTGACGACGGCGCACGCGCTGTTCAATGGGCGGGGGGGTTTGGAACACCTGAGTTTTCACCTGTTGACCCTCCTGACCTGGCTTTTCCACCTCGGGCTTTTGAACGTGGTGGCTTGGGCGCTCGAGCTGGGCATTCCCCCCCTGGAGTTGCTGGCGCTGCAACTGCTGATTTTAGTCTTGTCGTTTGCCATCCCCACGCCCGGCGGCAGCGGTTATTTGGAAGCCGCCCTCGCGCTGGCCCTCAGGGGCGACGCGCCCGCCCAGACCCTGTCGGTGGCGGTGGTGGTGTGGCGCGTGTTCGGCTACTACTTGTATTTTTTGGTCGGCCCCTTGAACAGCTTTACGCTGCTGGCCCGGCGGCGCGGGCCGCGGGCCGCACGGGTCAGCCCACCTGATCGATAGGCAGCTTACCTAACGCGTAAGCGACCCTACGCCGGTTCGCTTCGGACAGAAAAGTCCGTAGCGTCGTGCCGGCAAAAGCCGGATACACCCGCGCGCGCGTGGCCTCGCTTACGTCGCGGCGGCCGAGTTTTGCAGCCAAACCGCGCGCGTCCCGCCCTACCTTGAAGACATCCTGGGGCCGACCCGCCGCGGCCAGGTGAAAAAAACCCGCCAGGTAGCGCCCGGCGAGCATCTCGAGCCGCTCCACCCCGCGAAAGTACCGCATGATTGTAACGAGGTCGTTGCGAAACGGCAGGTAAGCCTGGTGCGGCTTGATGCTGGCGCGCGCCTGGTAGAGGTGATAAACCGGGGCGTCCGGCAAAAAGTCGGCCTCCCAACCGTGCGCCAGCACTTCGATGGTCGTCGGAATTTCGGTGGCGTACATAAAGTAGCCCGGCGGGCTCAGCGGCACTTGCGACAAGACCGCGCGCCGAAACACGACCGCGCCCGCGAAAAAACCGCGCGCGGGCGCATAGCTGTGGCCGGCGCGAACCTCCGGCAAGTACGGCGTGTAGGCCGTGCGCCCGGACACGGGTTCGACAAAAGGCAGCGCCACCATGCCGAGCCTTTCGCCCCGTTTTTCAAAGTGGGCGACGACCTTGGGCAGCGTGTCTTCGTGGGGGTAAGCGTCATCGTCGAGTTCGAACACGAGGTCGCCGGTCACGTGTCGGAGCGCGTCCCCCAACCCGTCGAAGCCGCGCGGCGCGTCGTGGCGGCACACTTTGACCCCCGGAAAGTCGTTCAGCATGGCGGCGGTGCCGTCTCGAGAGCCGTCGTCGACCACGACGACCTCGCGCGCAGGACCGGGCAACGTCTCCAGACGGGTCAGCAACCGCCGCAACGTGTCCCGCCGCGCGTGGGTCGGAATCAAAAAGGTAACGACGGGCTCGAGCACAAGGCTTAGATTATGGCACGGCCGCGCTCGTTCTCGGAACCCGCGGCTCGGTTCAGCTTTCCAGGACCGCTCGCACCGCCGCCAACACCCGCTTCGCGTTCGGACGGTAGTGGTGCTCTATCGAACTGAAAGGCGGGTAGGGCGCGTCCCAACCGGCCACGCGCAACACGGGAGCGTGAAGTGAGTAAAGTGCCTCCTCGGCCAGCCGCGCCGCGACTTCCGCGCCGAAACCGCTGTTCCGCATGGCCTCGTAAACGACGACCGCCCGACCCGTTTTTTCGACCGAGGCGAGCACCGTGTCCATGTCGAGCGGCGTGAGGGTTTCTAAGTCGATGATTTCGAGTTCCACACCTTCTTTCGAGGCGACCTCGGCGGCTTTCTCGCAAACCTCGACCATGCCGCCGTAACAAATCAACGTCGCCGCGTCACCGGGGCGCACCACTCGAGCCCACCCAATCTCGTGCGTGTAGTACCCCGTAGGCACCGCCTCTTTGAGCGAGCGGTAAAGCTTGATGGCCTCGAAAAAAAACACCGGGTCGGGGTCGTCGATGGCGGCCAGCAGGAGGCCCTTGGCGCGCTCCGGCGTCGACGGGATAACGACTTTGACGCCCGGCACGTGCGTCAGAAAGCCTTCGGGCGAGTCGGCGTGTTGCTCGGGCGTGTGGACGCCGCCGCCGTAGGGCGCGCGCACGACCATCGGCACGGAAAAGCGCCCGCGCGTCCGGTGCCGATAGCGGCCCAGGTGCGACAAGATTTGGTCGAAGGCCGGATACAAAAATCCTGCAAACTGGATTTCGGCGACCGGTTTCATCCCGGCGAGCGCCAAACCGATGCCGTAACCGACGATGCCCGCCTCGGCCAGCGGCGTGTCGAAGACTCGAGCCTCGCCGTACTTTTGCTGCAAGCCGTCCGAGGCGCGGAACACGCCGCCCATGTGCCCGACGTCCTCGCCGAAGAGCAGCACTTTGGGGTCGCGGCTCAGCGCCACGTCGAGCGCGTCGTTGACGGCCTGGACCATGTTCATCGTCTTCGAGGTTTGCACCTCGTCGCGGCTTTTCTCTTCAACGCTCATGCAGGGCCTCTTTCATGCAAAGCCTCCCAAGCGCGGGTCTGTTCAGCCGTCATCGTTTCGAACACGTGCTCGACGATTTCCCACGGCTCGGGCTCGGGCGTTTCGTCGGCGATTCGCAACGCTTCGCCCAGTTCGGTTTTGAAACCGTCTTCCAGGGCGCGCTCCTGCTCGTCGTCCCACAGCTCGAGACCGTTGAGTAAGTTCCGCATCCGCACCACCGGGTCTTTTTTGCGCCAAGGGTCGCTGTCAAGCTCGTCCCGGTAACGCCCTGGGTCGTCCGAAGTCGTGTGCGGCGCGATGCGGTAGGTCAGGGCTTCTATGAGGGTGGGGCCGTCGCCACCCCTCGCCCGCGCCACCGCCTCCCGCGCCACCGCCCACACCGCGACGAGGTCGTTGCCGTCCACCACCACGCCCGGCAGCCCGTAGCCCGCGGCGCGCTCGGCGATGCGCTGGTTTTTCATCTGTTTGGAGGTCGGCACGCTGATGGCCCAACCGTTGTTCTGCACCGTAAACACGACCGGCGCGCCAAACACGGCGGCGAAGTTCAGCGCCTCGTGAAAGTCGCCCTCGGACGTGCCGCCGTCGCCGATGTAGGTCCCGGCGACCCAGTCCTCACCCTGGTAACGCCCCGCCATCGCCACGCCGACCGCCTGCGGCAACTGCGTGGCGATGGGAATGTAAAAGGGCAACATCCGCAACTCGTCCGGAAAGCGCCAGCCCGCCGGGTGCGCCCGCCAGTACAAGATGAGCTGCGCCACCGACAAACCGTGCGTGAGCGCCGCCGCACTCTCGCGGTAGCTCGGCACGAGCCAATCGCTTTTTTCCAGCGCCAGCGCCGTGCCGACCTGCGCGGCTTCTTGCCCGTAACAGGGCGGATACACGCCGAGCCGCCCCTGCCGGTGCAGCGTGACCGCCCGCTCGTCGAAAAAGCGGCTGCGCCGCAACGCCTCGTAACCCTTTACCAGTTCGTCGTTACCGAAAGGAAGCTCCTTTAGCGGCTCTCCGCTGTCACTCAAGTACTGAACTGTCTCCATGTGCCCTCCAAAGGTTTGTGAATAGAGAAGTGGATGTATACAGGCTATTGTACTCGAGCCCGCTGAACTTGCGTATTTGTACTTGGGGTGCGGCGGGGTCTCGAGCTTGGGCACCTAAGCTCTATGACTCAACCGCTAGGCAGTCGCAGCTTTCCAGGCTAAACTCTGGTTTGTGAACGAAATCATCTTTCTTGTCCAAGAAGCTGTCGAGGGTGGCTTCGAAGCGAAAGCGCTCTCCGCCTCTATTTATACTGAGGCCGACACCCTGGATGAACTTAAAAACATGATTCGAGACGCCGTGGCTTGTCACTTCGAAAACGATGAAAAGCCTAAAATCGTTCGTCTTCACTACGTTCGTGAAGAGACCATAGCTGCTTGAATGCCGCGCTATTTTGACTGATATAGCTGGTCACATAGGCAAAGACAAAAGCACGCTCATAGCTGAACTATTTGGTTGACCTTCCAAGTCAGGGGCTCGAGCTACCCCGTCACCTCACCGAGCAGGTACTCGAGCCTCGTTTGCGCATTTTCCTGCGAGCCGTAAATGCTCCGTACCAGGTTGCCCGCGCGGTCGAACACGAACCAGTGCGGTGTACCCTCCACGCCCCACTTTTCGGCGAGCTTGCCTTCCAGGTCAAGGGCGATAGGAAAAGGGATGTCGGCGAAGATTTCGGCAAAGTGGATTAGGGTTGGCACAACCTCGTTTCTGGTGTAGGGCTTGTGGCCGAACGAGGTGTGAATCATCAAAATGACGAATTCGTCGCCGTAGGCTCGAGCCAACCTCTTCAAAAACGGCGCGCCGCGCGAGACGCATTCAAGGTTTTAGGGGCGGCAACGTCGCCGCCCACACGAAGTCGTCAGCGCCGGGCCACATGCCTACACTTTTACCCTATAAAGTTTCCTACAGACAAAAACCCTCAAGCCCGGTCCGCTTCGGGTTGCGGCCAGAGGTCGTCGCGGTAGTCGTCGTTGAGCATGTGGCGGATTTCGTCGACCTGACCGGCGCTGACAAAGTGGTTGACCGTTTCGAACACGGCCCGCACCATGCGTTCGGTGTCGACCTCTTCTTGGGCGTACACAACCGCGACCCTGGCTAGGAACTCGTCCTTGTGCCGGTCGGTGACGGGTGTGTGCGCCGGGTTGAAACCCTCGAAGTAAAAGCCGCGCACGAGCATCGGCAACTGCGAGCCGAACTCGACCGCCTCTTTGGGCGGGATGCGGTCACGGAGCGCGTGCAAAGTAGCGCGCAGGGCCGCGTAGGCGGCGTCTTTGGTGGCTAGGTCTAAACTGGTTTGGATTTCGTTCAGCCACTGGTTCGTCTTTTGAACCGTGGCGTCGAAAACGTCTAAGCCGGTACTCATAACAGTCCTCCTGTCTTTACTTTTAGCAGGTGTCGAGAGTGTCGTTAAGTGCCCCAAGCCCTATTTCAGCCTGCGCTATAATGGCTTGAGTGAGTGACGACGCCCAACCAACCTACAGCGCGCGCGAGATTGTCCTCGAGCTGTTTCCCGCCACCGACGAACGCCTCGTGCCGACGCCCCGAGCTTACCGACTTTTGCCCGACCCGGTGGGCAACTTGGTGCTCTACACACCCGCAGGCGAACAGCTGCTGACCTTTACCCCGGTGGCGATTGCCGGCAGCGCCGCCGCGCAACTCTGCTGCGACTTTTGTGCCCACAGCGCGCCCAGGTACTATTTGCAACCCTTCCGGGTCGAGGTGCCGGGCACGGCCGGGCGGCGCAGTCTTTACGTGACCCTGTGCCGCGACACGGAAAGCTGCGACCTGCGGCGCTTTAACGACCGCCCTGTACAAGCCCTGCTGGAACGGGTCTACGCTTAAGTGGGTGGCCGCTTGAAAACCGAAACTCCAAACGTAACGAAGTTCCCGCCGGAACCGCTACTGTGAAAACCGCCGTCGTTACCGGCGGCGCGCAGGGCATCGGGCGGGCGGTCGTGCTCGAGCTGTTGCGAGAGGGTTACGCCGTCGTCGCCGCCGACCAGGACGCGGCGGCGGGGGCCGACCTCGTTGAGAGGTACCGCGACGCGGGCGACCTTCACTTTGTCGAAACCGATGTCGCCGAGGAAAGAGATGTCGAAGGGCTCATCGCTGAAACCCTGGCCCGCTTCTCCCAACTCGACGCCCTGGTAAACAACGCGGGCGTCGGCGTCAGCAAACCTGTGACTGAATTGAGTTTGGACGAGTGGAACCGCGTGCTCGGCACGAACCTGACCGGCGCGTTTTTGTGCGCCAAACACGCCGCGCCGCACTTGAGCGCGAACAAGGGTGCCATCGTCAACATCGCCTCGACCCGCGCGCTGATGTCCGAAGCCGATACCGAGGCTTACGCGGCCTCGAAGGGCGGGCTCGTCGCGCTGACGCACGCGCTCGCTATAAGTCTGGGTCCGGCGGTGCGGGTGAACGCCGTAAGCCCTGGCTGGATAGAGGTGCGCGACTGGCAAAAGGGTGACGCCCCAACCCCCGAGCACAGCGAAACCGACCGGGCGCAACACCCGGTCGGGCGGGTGGGCAAGCCCCAGGACGTGGCGGTGCTGGTGTACTTTTTACTCTCCGACGCGAGCGGTTTTACGACTGGGCAAAATTTTGTCGTGGACGGCGGCATGACGAAAAAGATGATTTACGCGGAGTAGTGGGTACCCGGCTCGAGCCTCCTGAAAACCCGGTAGACTTGAACCTGGCAAGCTTTGAACACAAAAACAAGGCTGAGAGCAGCGATGGGGGACGAACATGACTGATACCCGAACCGAAATTGTCGACGAACTGGGCTTCGGCATTGTGCCGAACTTGTTTACGGCGGCGGACGCCAACCCGGAGGTGCAGACCGGACTCTGGAAAGCGTTCCGGCACGTCGTGCTGCGCGGCGTGTTGCCGCGAACCGTCAAGGAAATGATGGGCGTGGTGGTGTCGCGCGAGGCCGGCAGCAGCTACGCGGCCCAAGTCCACCTGCACGCGCTCACCCTGCAGGGTATCGACGCGCCGATCGTGGCGGCGCTCGACCGGGGTGACTTGCCCGCGGGCGTGCCGGAACGGGTGGGACAGTTGCTGAGGTTCGCCCAGGGCGCCGCGCGGCAGCCGCACGACAGCGCCCAGGTACAAAGTTTGCGCAGCGCCGGTTTCGACGACGCGGAAATCGCCGAAGCGGTCGCGGTCGTCGGCGTGTTCCGCATGGTCAACGCCTGGACCGACCTGATGGCGGTTCCCTTAGATGAATTGTAAGGACGAGTTGTAAAGCGTGAGGGCCGAGCTTTAGTGGACGCGCTTTGATGGACGAGGCGACCTGGGCGAGTCTTTCCAACCGCCTATTGACGCTGCAGGAGTTGTTCGTCGGGGTGAGCAAGCTGGCACCCGAGGCGCTGCTCGAGCGCTTGCGGCGCGGCGTCGGCTGGACGTTCGATAAGGCCGAACTGCTCGCCGTTGAGCCGGCCGACCTGAACCCGCCGCCGACGATCAACCGCGGGCGCTACCTGTTGGACGTGCAGGGCGACGTTTACCTCGCTTACTTCGAAGGCCCGCCCCGACCGCTGTATCTCGTGCTTGCCGGGGTGCGTTTGAGCGACCCGCAGGAGTACCGGCTGTGCGCGCTGTTTTTCGAACACTTGCTGGCGGCTTTGGAGGCTTCGGGCTACCGGCGGGAACTCGAGGCGCAGGCTCACTGTGACTGGTTGACCGGCCTGTACAACGGCCGCTTTTTGCGGGAGACGCTGGCGCAAGGCTTGCCTGCAGACCAGGTGCTCGGACTCGTCGAGCTGGAGCCGCGCCTGTTCGAAGGTGGTGCGACTGCGCAGCGCGACTTGGCGTTGCAGGCGTTCGCTCACGTGCTCGGTGCCGCCCTGCCCACCGAGGCTCGAGCCTTTCGCCTGGCCGACCGGCGCTTCGCCGTTGTGACAACTTCGGACTGCCAAGAGGCCGTCGACGCGGTCGTCCGGCAGAGCGACTCAGCCGGACACCTCGTGTGGGCGACCGCGGCCGAGGCGGCGGGGGCCGCGCTGCTCGAGCTGGCCGAAAAACGCCTCTTGGGCCTTATCGGGCCGCTCGTCGAACCGCGCCGCCCCAACGCGAATGTGCGGGTTCACAGCCGCTACGAGCAAATCCGCCTCGCTTACGAAGAGGTCGTCTCCGTCTGGGACATAGACACGCCCACACACCTCATCGTCGACGGTCCCAACGGCTTCGCCTTGGAAACCTTTGACGACACCTTGCGCCCGGCGCTCATCGTCACCGACAGCCGCTCGAACGCTTACCTGAGCGACCTCTGGAACTTAAACCCGGAGGGTTTGCTCGTCGGCGTCGAGGACAAAGCGCAGCTCGAGCGGGCCCTAAAGGGGGTCGCGGCGGGCGAAAAAGTCTACGTCGGCCCCGAGCTTTACGACGAAGGCCTCTACCCGCGCGAGCGCGAGGTGTGGCGGCTCTTGGCACAGGGGCTCGACAACGCGCAAATCGCCGCGCGCCTGGGCGTGAGCGACAAGACGGTGGCGAACTACGTCAGCACCTTGCAGGACAAGCTGCACCTGAATAGCCGCGTCGCCCTCGTGCTGCACTACATGGGCCAGCTTCCCCCGACGGATTAGAGGACTTGGGAAAATCTCCCAAGTCGGGTCGGAACCTGTCCCTAACACCCTAACCTCGTCCTCACGTACTCTTAATCCAGCTTTCACAGCTTGGGTCGCCCTCCAGGGGCGAACACGAATGGAGGAGTACATGAGCAAGCGGTTGGGAATCTTATTTAGCCTGGTGGTTTTACTGTTGGCGGCCTGTTCACAGGTCAGCGTTCCGGCGGCCCCGGCCAACCTCGAGACCCTGAAAAAAGGTAAAAAGCACATCGTCGAAGCGCCCGTTGCAGAGCCGGTGAGCCAGTGTACGGCGCTGTACTCAGGTTCAAGCGCGCAGGCCGCGACCACCAACGCCGTCGTCGACCCGAGCCTGAGCTATGGCAGCGTCGGCACGCTTATTTTGTCGTTCAACTTTGAAGACGCGCTTCAACCCGCCGCCGACTTTATCAGCGGCACCCTGGGCATCGAGCAGGGCGAAGGCTTGGGTGTGTTCGAAAACCTGCCGATGCTGGCGGTCAAAGCGCCCATCACCCGGAGCTTCGTCGATACGCTTAAAACCAACCTGCAACCCTACGGCCTATTGTCCATCTATCAAGACGCGCCGCTCCAGTACTTCTTGAACGAGTCTGCGAACTTTATCGGCGCGCCGGCCGCCCGTGAAGCCTTCGGCGTGACGGGCAAGGGCGTGGGCGTCGCGGTCATCGACTCGGGCATCGACACCACCCAGGGCGACTTCGCAGGCGTGGTGCAGAACATCAAAATCATTGCGCCGGTTGTCGACGTGGGCGTCGGCGGTTACTTTTTCTTGGAAGACCAGGCGAACAGCGACCTCACCTCGGGCCACGGTACGCACGTTTCGGGCACCATCGGCGGCAGCGGCGCAATGTCGGACGGCAAGTACGTGGGCATCGCTCCCGGCACGAGTTTGGTGGGCATCGGCGCGGGCGACGCGATTTCCATCCTCTACGCCCTCGAGGGTTTCGACTACGCGCTCAACCCCGAGCACCTGGACGCTTACAACATCCGCGTGATTTCGAACTCCTGGGGCACCTCGGGCCAGCACTTCGCGCCCTTCAACCCCATCTCCATCGCCTCGAAGCGCGCCTACGATTTAGACGTGGTCGTGAACTTCGCGGCGGGCAACGACGGCCCCGACGCCGACACCCTCAACCCTTACAGCGCTTCGCCCTGCGTGATTTCGGTGGCGGCGGGCGACAAGAGCGGCTTCTTGGCGGACTTCTCGAGCCGCGGCGTTCCTGGTGACGAGTTCCACCACCCGGACATCACCGCGCCCGGCGTCAAAATTATCGCGCCCCGCGCCACGACCGGCGCGGTGACCCCGCCTTACACCAGCGACCTGGACTACGGCGCGCACTACTCGTCGATTTCCGGCACCTCGATGGCGACCCCGCACATCTCGGGCGTGGTGGCGCTGATGCTCGAGGCCAACCCCGCGCTCAACTTGGACGGCGTGCTCGGCATCATGGCCGACACCGCCAAGCCGATGTTCACCGCGGACGGCCGTCAGCTCAAGCTTTTTGAGGTCGGCGCGGGCTACGTGGACGCTTACGCTTCGGTGCAGCAGGCCGTCGCCACGGCGGGAACTCGCTACACGACCAGCACCTCAACGCTCGACACCTGGAACGGCAACGTTTCCTTGGCCGCTTCGGCTCCGGTGGGGGGCGACGTGGTCACGGCCGAGGACAACTACAGCTTGAGCGTGCCCGCAGGCGCTAGCGCGCTGCGCATCGTGACCGACTGGGGCAACCCGGCGCTCGACCTGGACCTTTACGTCTACGACCCGAGCGGCAACTTGATTGCCTCGAGCGCCCAAGGTGCGAGCGTGTCCGAAGGCGTCGCCATTCCCAACCCGGCAGCCGGCAGCTACCGCGTGCAACTCAAGGGTTACCTCAATACTCCGACTAACTACACGGGTACGGCCGAAATCGACACGGTAACGGCTTTCTAATTTCTAAAGGTTTTCCAAGAAAACGAAAGGGCTGGCCTCGGCTGGCCCTTTTTGCTTTACAGCTCGAGCCCCCGGCTGAGCGCGGGTGCGTTCAAGCGGTACTCGCCGCGGGTGCCTTCCAGCAAACCTTCGTCGCGCAACTCGGCAATCGCCATCGACACCGACACGCGGGTGGCGGTAATCATCGCGGCGAGTTCTTCGTGTTTGAGTTCGGTCGACAGTCGCAGCCAACCCCCTTCCTCGGGAACGCCGAAGCGGTCGGCTTGCTCTAAAAGCACCTTGGCGACGCGAGCCCGCACGGGCGCGTAAGACGAGCTGAGCTGCTCGCGGCAGTCGAACAGGTGTGACGCCAAAATTTCGGCAAAGGTCAGTACAAAGGTCGGCGCTTTCAGGGCCATTTCGGTAAACTGTTCACGGCTCACCGGGCAGGTCACGGCGTCGGTCAACGCGACCGCGTCGACGCGGTAGTGCGCGTTCTCGGACAAAAACGCCTCACCGAACAGGTCGTTGGGGCCGAGAATTGCCAGGATGCGTTCGCTGCCGTTGGCGCTCAAGGTGACGAGCTTGACTTGGCCCTGCGCCAGCACGTGTAAACTCGTGGCGGGGTCGCCGGCAAAAAAGACGGTGTCGCCCTTTTTGAAACGCTTGTCCGGACACACCCGCATAAAGACCGCCATGTCTTCTTCACTGACCCGCTGGGCGAAGGCGGTGTCCTTGACGTACCAGGGCTTGACCATAAACCTCTCCTTTACGCCAATTATATATAGCGCCCGAACCTCACGAATGTCTAACGGCAGGGTGGCAAAGGAAAAAGGCTCGGGAAAAAGGTCTCAGGAAAAAGGAGAAAGAGGGTTCGACCGAACGCGAGCGTGCCGCCCTTTTCCCTTTCCACTTTTTCCTTTCTCTTGTTTTCTCGCTTGACTCCCCCTCTCGTACAGCAGTTGACGGTGCGCGGGGAGCAAACTTCCTATCGTTACCAGGACGTGAGAGGTAACGAATGGCGGCTTGCCAACAATCAAGGGTAAAGTGGCGGGGTACGGAAGGGATATTCGCTGCTTTTATGGTTGACAAAGCTTTACGCGTTCCGAAAAGAAAACTGCTCGAGCCCCTGGCAAAGCGTCTGAACGGCGTTTCGCCCACCACCCTGACGGTGCTGGGCCTCGGGGCGGGGTTGCTGTGCGCGGTTGCGGCGCTGGCGGGCCAGGGGGGATTGGCGTTTGTACTCTGGCTGGTCAACCGGCTGCTCGACGGTCTTGACGGCGAGTTGGCGCGCGTGTTCGACCGCCAAAGTGACTTGGGCGGCTACTTCGACATCATGGCCGACTTAGTGGTGTATGCCGCCGTGCCCGTCGGCCTGTATTACGGGTACGGCGGTCCCGGCACGCTGACAGCCCTCGTCGTGCTGCTGAGCAGCTACTACGTCAACGCGGGCTCGTGGATGTACCTGTCGAGCTTGCTCGAGAAACGCAGCCGGGGCGCATCCGCGCAGGGCGAGGCGACGAGCGTCACCATGCCGGGCGGACTGGTCGAGGGGGCGGAAACGGTGGTGTTTTACAGTTTGTTTTTGCTGTTCCCCGGTGCCCTGGCCCTTCTTTTTTGGACCATGAGCGCGCTCGTCGCCGTGACGATGGTGCAGCGTTTAGTATGGGCACGCCGCCACCTTTAGAGCAGCTTGGTTCAAACAGTGCAGCCTGATTCAAGTAGTGCAGCTTGATTCAAGGCAGTCCGGTTTAAGACCGCGCAGAACGGGGCGAGTACCGAGTGCAAAAGAGTCGAAACGGCTCGAGCCCCCGCTCCTCCGCCGAGAAATTCTCGAGTAAGGAAAGCTATGGAAGCCAGCCCCACCCCGGCCGCAACCGCTGACAAGGCGAACGCCTCTTTTTGGCACAAACACTGGCAAAAGGTGCTGGCGGCGCTGTTCTGGCTGCTGCTGACAGGCGCTTACCTGTTTTACACGCTGAGCCGCGGCGTGTCGCCGTTGTCGCTGGAGGCGTTGCGCCCGCTGCTGGACTTGGCGGACAACCGTTGGGGGCCGCTGCTGTTTATCGGGCTGTACACGGTGAGGCCGTTCGTGCTGTTCTCGTCGGTGCTGCTCACCTTAGCCGCGGGCGCGCTGTTCGGCCCGGTGTGGGGTGTGGTGTACACGGTGGTGGGGGCGAACATCGGCTCGAGCCTGGCCTACCTCGTCGGGCGCACCTTCGGCGGGAATTTGCTGAACGTCGAAGAGGACGGCAAGGGCGTCGGCAAGTACGTCAAGCGGATGCGCGAAAACAGCTTCGAGACGATTCTCATCATGCGGCTTATTTACATTCCTTACGACCTGGTAACCTACCTGGCGGGTTTTTTGAAAATCAACTACGGCGCGTTTTTGTTGGCGACCGTGTTGGGCTCGTTGCCGGGGACGATTTCGGTGGCGCTGCTGGGCGCGTCGGCGGGTTTGGACGGCGGCGCGCCGAGTTTCGACCCGCGCGTGCTGCTCGTCTCGGTCGGGTTGTTCGTGGTGAGCATCGGGGTCTCGAGGCTCGTCAAACGTTCTGAGAACAAAGGGGGCGAAGATGGAGGCGAAAATGACTGAGTTGCATACCCGTGAATTTCACACGGCCGTCATCGGCGCGGGTTCGGGCGGCCTGACCGTGGCCGTAGGCTTGTCGGGCTTGGGCAAAAGCGTCGCGTTGGTCGAGAAAAAGTACGTCGGCGGCGACTGCACCAACGTGGGCTGCGTGCCCTCGAAAACGCTTATTCACCTGGCAAAGCACGCCGAAAACATGAGTCCCGCCGAAATTTTAGCCAAGGTGCGCGCGCACCGCGACGAACTGCGCATTGAAGAAACCGAGTGGGTCAAGGGGATGGAGCACGTCACTTTTTTCGAGGGCGAGGCGACTTTTCAAGACGCGAACACGCTCGCCGTCGCCCTGGACGGTGGCGGCACCGAATATTTGCGGGCGCGCAACATCGTCATCGCCACGGGCTCGGTGCCGGTGCGGATTCCCTTGGAGGGTCTGCCGGACGCAAAAACCCTGACCAACGAGAGTTTGTTCGATTTGGAAAGTTTGCCCGAGCATCTCGTCATCGTCGGCGGCGGCATTATCGGCTGTGAAATGGCGTTCGCGTTCGCCAAGCTCGGCAGTAAGGTGAGCGTGGTCGACTTGGCCGAGCGCGTCCTGAGCCCGCTCGAGCCCGAGGTCTCCGCGCTCGTCGCCAGGCGGTTCAACGCCCTGGGCGTGGACGTTTACCTCCGGGCCAAGGGCTCACGCTTTGAAGACGCCACGGGTACGCTTTTTTTGGACCAGGCGGGGCGCGAGGTGCGGCTCGAACGCGTCGACAAGGTCTTGCTCGCCATCGGGCGCAAACCGCAGCTCGACATAGGCCTGGACAAGATAGGCTTGACTCCGACCAAACAGGGTTTGCCGACGAACGCCTGGGGCCGCACCGCGGTCAAAAGCGTCTACGCCATCGGCGACGTAAACCCAAACTCGGCCTTTACCCATTCGGCCAACGCCGAGGGCCGCAGGCTCGTCCAGAAACTCGCGTTTCCTTACCTGCCGGTCGGCAAGGAACCCGTCTACCCGAGCGCGACCTTCACCAGTCCCGAAGTTTCGCAAGTCGGCCCGACCTTGGCCGAGCTGACCAAAAAACTTCACCCCAGCCTCGTCAAAAGTTACCGCGTCGACCTCAAAGACACCGACCGGGGCTACACGCAATTTTTTGACAAAGACGACGGCTTTGTGTTGGTTCACGCGATGCGACTCACCGGGCGGGTGTTGTCCGCGACGGTCGTCGCTCATACCGCCTCTGAAATGATTCCGCTCTTGACTTACGCCGTGAACAACCGCGTGAGCATGTACACACTCTCCGGCCACGTTTTTCCCTACCCGACCCTGTCCGAGGCCGTCAAAAAAGCCGCGACGAACTACCTGACCGAAACGCTGCCCGAGCTGCCGAGCGAACTGTTCGGTTACCTGCGGCACCGCTTTTTCAGGTACGAACCGGAGCCGCAAGCCAGGGCCGTCCCGGCAACGACCTGAAACGCCGGTAAAAACGAGCAGCCGCCGGCCTAGCGCGCTTTGTCCGCGAAGTGCTTTTTGAGTTGCCGCAACCACACACCATTGTCACGGCGGTAAAGTCCGGACGAGCGCTGGAAGTATTTTTGGGCTTGCCCCACCACCTCGCGCGCTTCTTCAGTTCGTCCGGCTTTCTCGAGGGCGACGGCCAGGTGATAGCGGGGCTCTTCGCTCAGACCGCGCTGCACCAGACTGCGGTACTCGGCCACGGCCTCATCCAAAAAGCCCCGGCCTTCTAAGGCTCGAGCCCGCAACAGACGCACCCGGTCGGTCTCGAAACCGGGCGAGTCTTCTAAAATTTTGTCCAGCAGGGTTTGCGCTTGTGCAAACTCGCCTCTTTGCAAGTAGGCGCTCGCCAACACCGTCAACCCCTGGGGGTCGCTGGCGAAAACGCCCTTCAGGCCGCCTTTGAGCACGTCTATCGCCTCGTCGGTGCGCTCTGCGGCCAGCAACTCTTCGGCGTAGGCTTGGCGCACGACAAGCGTGTCTTGTTCTTGAAGTTGTTCTTCTAAGGCTTGTAAGCGGCGGCCCGGCCGCAGGGTGTCGGCAACCCGCACCCCGGCCCGCTGAAAACCGCCGCCCGAAAAACCGCGGCCGGCCTGCAGCGACGGCAACATCTCGGCGAAGAAGTAAATCAAAAAGCCGAGCACCGGCACGAACACGATAAAGGCAATCCACAAAAGCTTGCCCTGCCGGTACGCGTGAACCGCCGTGACAACTTGCGCGATAAGAATGAGGATTCCGGAAACTGAAAGGGTCATAGTTTGGGATGCGCTTTCACAGCCAGTTTACCCGTCTGTAGCCCGAAAAGGGGTGCGGCGGCGAACGTGGCCCTAAGCTCAGCGGCTTTCCAGGGCCCGCCGCTGCGCTTCTTTCAACACCGTCGCCGGGTCGGCCCCGCCCTTGGTCGCGCGCTCGACGGCTTCTTGCAAGTAACCCTGCCACACCACGTAAGCGCCGACGCGCGGACGGTAGACGGCGTGCTCGAGCTGCGCCAAGGCCGCACCGCGGTTGGGCGCGGCGGCGTACCAAGGTTGCAAAATCTCCACCACGGAACGGCTCACCGGCAACGAGTAAGACGCTTCGACCCAGCGCGCCTGAACGTCGGGCCGCATCAGAAATTCCCAAAACGCGAACGCCCCGCGCCGCTGCTCTTCGCTGGCGCTGTTCAACACGACGAGTTGCGAACCCATCAGCGGCACGGCTTGGCTGGCCCCCGTCGGCACCGGTGTCGAAGCGACTTCGAAAGCGACCGAAAACCGTTCCCCCTGCGGAAAAAACGCCTCGCTGGCGAGCGCCATCATACCTTTGGTACGGGCGAAGTCCACAAGGGCCTGGTCGAGTTCGCCCGCACCGCGCGGAATCGAGTGCCGCTCTTTAGCCAGACGTTGCAACATCGTAAGCGCGTCAATCGCTTCCGGGCTGTCGAAGTTGGGTCGGCCGTCGTCGGTGACGACCTGGCCGCCCCGCGTCGTCACCAAAGTTTCGAAGATAAAGGCTATCGCCACGTCGATGTAGCCTTTGGTGTTGCGGGTGGTCAGGCGCGCGGCCGCCGCCTCGAAGTCCGCCCAAGTGGTGGGCGGTGTGAGGTTGAACTGCTTGAACACGCTCGCGTTGTAAAACAGCACGGGCATCGACATGCTCCAGGGCAAGCCGTAGCGCTCGCCGTCCAAGACGCCGTAACCCCACAGCGCTGGGTAAAAGTCGTTTGTCAGCGTTTCGGGCAGGGCGGCGCTCAAGTCGCTCAAGTCGGCCAGACTGCCCTCTTCAGCCAGACGCGGAAACACCGTGACCTCGGCGTCGAACAGCACCGGCACGTTGCCGCCGCCAAGCGCCGCCGCGAGTTTCAGCGCCGACTCCTGGTAACTGCCGGTATATTCCGGCACAATCCGGTACTCGCCCTGCGCGGCGTTGAACTCGTCGGCGAGGGTCTGGAGAAGCGTTTCAGACGTGTCTTGAGAGTGCCAAAAAGGAACGACGGTTTGGGCGCTCGCTAAACTCAGGCACAGCGCCGCGAGAAAAGCTACGAAAGGTTTCATGGTATCAGTGTAGCGAACCCCAAGGGGTGTGTTTGGGTCTTTCAACGCTTTGCCGAGGTTGGGGTGAGGATGTCGGGCTCGTGCAAGCCGCTTAGCGAAGTTGGTTTTAGTATGCAAAAAACATTTCGACAAGATTGAGGTGAGAGAGCCGTTTCTGCCTTTGATAAAGGTTTCAGTGAACGTCACTGAAACCTTATTGTAATATCTCCGGCCTAAGGTTCCTGGCCCTCAGTCGGACCAATCGAAGTCGTCGAAAAGTGGAGCCTCGGAAAAGCACAGATACCCGTACACGCTCGGACCTCCCTCTGAACCTTCTTCGAACGTGCAATAGCGCGTGGGGACGCCGTTGGCGTAGACGACGCCCACGGCGCGGCTGAAGTCGGTTGTCAGTTCAATACTGCGACCACCGGCGCTCGTGTAGGTTTGCAAGACGCCGTCCTGTGTGTTATTCACCAGGGCATCGGCGAGGATGAGGTGGCTCAACAGAAATTCGCGCAGTTTGGGATGTTTTAAGAACGCCTCTTCGCTCAGCCCTTGCGCGGCGATGTACTTTCTTAAAGCTGCGTCACCTACCCTGAAAACGGTTTCCGACGAACCACAGGCCGAGTCTGCGCCAAAAGAGATGTTCCCCTCGTTAACAAAATAAAACGAGAGCGGGAAATGGTCGTCTGAAAGTTGCTCGATGACGCCCGAGGCAATGACGGCTCGAGCGCTCAGGTCACCGACGGCAGCCAAGCGTTCGATGAGAGTAGTCAACCGAAACTGCTCTACCTCACATCCGTTGTCGGTGGCTTTAGCCGCGCAACCCGCCATCAGGAAAACGAGCACGATGCCGAGCAAAACGTTTCTCATCCGAACACCTCCGTCAGCATCAATAGTAGGTGTTGACGGCAGCAATAGCAAGGCCGCTCGTTCGTCTTTTATTCTGGCTCGAGCCTTTACTTGAAGCTCGCCTCGAAAACTTTAACGATGCGCTCTTCAAACACCACGTAAAGAATGACGATGGGCAGGGTCGTGACGAACGCTGCCGCGCCCAACAAACCCCAGTCGAGAGGGCGGCTTTTCAAGAGGTCGTTGAGAAAAACCTGCACCGTCCACAGCTCTCTTTGCCCCGCCATCACCTTCGGGAACAGCACGAGGTTCCAGTGCGCGGCGAAACCCAAAATCCCGGCGGCGGCCAGTTCGGGCCGCAGCAGCGGCGCGACGACCCTGAAGAGCGTCGCGGTTTGCCCCGCCCCGTCCAGACTCGCCGCCTCGACGAGTTCCCAAGGGACGCGCTTTAGAGACTGGAACAGCAAAAAGATGACGAACGGGCTCGCCAGAAAGGGCACCACGAGCGCCCAAAAGGTGTTGAGCAGCCCGAACACCTGCAACTCCCGGTAGAGCGGCACCAGCAGCAACTCGGCCGGCAGCGCGAGGACGAGCAGAATGAGCGGTAAGATTCTAAGCCCGCTGCGCATTGCGTAAGCCGCCGCCAGCCCGATGAGAAGTTGCCCCGCCACCGTCAAGCCGCTCGCCAACAGCGATACAAGAAGCGCGCGCCACAGCCCGGTCCCGCTCAGCGCCGCAAAGTTCGCCAAACTCAAACCCGACGGCACGAGGCGCGCGTTCAGCACCGCCTCGGGCGGCAAAAACGCCGAGTACAGCAGCCACAAAATCGGCAACGCGGCGAAGATGCAGAACACGAAAGTGACGAGGCGCTGGAAAGTTTTCATGCTTTTACGCCGGGTGAGGGAGGTGGGAAGTTGGAGAGGTAGGAAGACGGAGGGTAAGAGCTTTTGATTTTACTTTCAACTCGGTACTCGGCACTCGGTACTCTCATCCCTGCCGCCTCGAGACCGCCAACGCTACCCCCGACGTGACGACGAGCAGCAGCAAGGTCAGCGCCGCCGCGTAGCCGAACTGCAGGCGTTCGAAAGCGGTTTCGTAGAGGTAATAGCCGACGACGCGGGTACTCCCGTAGGGCCCGCCGCGCGTGAGCAAAAAGACCGCCGTGTACGACTGCACCGCCGCGACCGTGCCGATGACGCTCAGAAAAACGAAGGTAGGGCGCAGCAGCGGCGACACGACGAAGCGCTGGACTTGGCTTTCGGTCGCGCCGTCGACCCGCGCCGCCTCTTTGACTTCGGCCGGGATGCCGCGCAGCGCCGCCGAGACGACCAACACGCCGTAGCCCACGTACTGCCAGAGCGTAAACAGCACAACGAACACAAGAGCCGCCCACGGCTCGAAGTCCCAGGGAAGGGACAAGCCGGTCAGCTCTTTGACGAGCCCGTAACTCGGCTCGTAGAGCAGGTTCCAAGCGATGACCGAACCCGCGACGGTCATGAGTCCGGGCAAAAACAGCAGCGCCTTGACGAAGCGCTCCACGCGCGTGCCCGCGATACCCAGCGCGATGACGCGCGACAACCACAAAAAACTGGGCAACAGCAGCGCGGCGAAAAAAAACGTCGTGCGGAGCGAGCGCCACAGGTCGGCGTCGCGCCACAGACGTGCAAAGTTAGCCAGGCCGACCGGTTGCGGGGCCGACAAGCCCGACCACTCCCAAGCGGAAAAACGGACCACGCTGACCAGCGGGAAAAGCGCGAACACCGCCATCAGCAACAGGGCGGGCAGGGCGAAAAGCCGGGCGCGTTTGGACATCAGGATTTAGACATCAGGTAGGGGTCGGACACGGGTCAACTCGGGCATGGGTCAGTGAAAACGGCGCGGTGACTGTGGGGGCCGCCGCGAAGGCGTGCGCCCTGAAAGGGTGAGCATCAAAAAAGGTAGCGCACGCCTAAACTCAGGGGCAGGAGGTCGCTCGAGGCCAGCTCTACGGCCAGGGTGTCGAAGTAGTAGCGCACCTGCAGCGCCCAGGCGAGCGAAAAACTGCGGGGCGCGTAACCCAGCCCCAGGTAGGCTGACACCGTCATCGGCAGGTTGGCGACGAACAGCAGGTCGCTCCCCAACACCGGGCCGAGGTGAAAGTTCGCGCCCCGGCTGTCCACGCCGACGTCCGCGCCGAAACCCAGCGCCAGCGGCGGCGTGGTGCCGAACGCCGGAAAAACGAGGGCGGTGCCGCTCAACCGGGTTCCGAACCCGCCGTTCAAGTCGGCGTAAAGAGCGGCGTCAAGACTCGTGTCCAAGTAGGGTACGGGCAACGCCACCTCGCCACCCACCTGAACGGCGAGCGTGCTCGTGTAGCCCACGCTGAAATAAACCGCGTTCTCCGGAAAGGTCGAGGGTGCGGCCATCCCGAAACTCGAGCCGAGCAACAGACCGACGAGGAAACTGCGCCATAAAAGACCATGCCAAAAAAGAGCACGCCACATGCGTGCGAATGTAGCACGGAACCACCGGGCAAAGGGTAAAGTCTCCTAAAGTTCGCGTTTGGCCGCCTCGAGCCGAGAGCGAGGCCGCCCGTAAACCTCGTCAAAAGCGGGCGTCCAGACTTCGCACAAAGTAGAGTCGCACGAGTAGAGTCGCGCGAGTAGTGCAGCCCGGGTTCGGCCCCGTGCCGGTCAACGGCCGCCGAACCCGGGCCGCTCCAGTCATTCCGACCGAATTCAACATTGCGACCCAACCGTACCGGCCCGCTCGGCTCTTCTGCTCGGCTCTTCTGCGCGACACGTTCGGCCCAGACCAAAACAGCTAGACTTGAAACCATGCTCCTGCGCCTCGCCTTTCGCAACCTGCTGCGCCACCCGTGGCGCACGGCCGCGACGGTTACGGGTATCGCGCTCGGCATCGCCGTGATTTTAGCGACTTTGTCGGTCGGCGACAACGTGCGGGCCAACCTGAGAAGCGCGCTTCAAGCGGCGACGGGTCCGGCCGACCTCGTCGTGTCGCCGGGCGTGGCGGGCCGCGCCGTGTTGGAGGTCGCGGCCGCCGAAAGAGCCGTGACCGAGGCTGGCGGCGTGATGTACGTCACGCCGGTGCTGGAGTACCGCGCCGAGCCCGTGCGAGCCGTGACCGCGCGCCGCGACTCGGTGGTGCCGGGGGTGGGCTCGGGCTTTCAGCTCACCGGGCGCGACACGAGCGCGCCCCAACGGGTGCCGGCCAAGCTGCGCGCGGGGACGCTGCCCGAGAGCGGCTCCGGCGGCGTCGCCGTCGGCGCGGACTTCGCCGCGCAGCGGGGCTTCGAGCTGGGCAGCAGCGTCGAGTTCATCACCCGGTTCGGGCTCGTCTCACTCACGGTCACGGGGCTGCTCGAGAACAACAGCGGCCTCGGCAGCACCAACGCCGGGCGGGTCGGTTTGGTCGCGCTGGACGACTTGCAAAAAGCGCTGCGCTTGAGTGGTCGAGCTTCTTTTTTAGAGGTCGCTGTGGTGGACGGCGCGAGCGTCCCGGAGGTGCAAACCGCCCTCGAAGCTGTCCTGGGCGAAAGCTACACGGTTACGCCGCCCGCCGGGACGGGCGACTTCAGCGCGGGCGTGGTCGACACCTTGCAGGCTGGGTTGCAGGTGCTCGCCGCGACGCTGATGGCTTTGGCGGGTTTTATGGCCTACAACACCTTCGCCGCGGCGAGCGTCGAACGGCGGCGCGAGTACGCGCTGCTCCGCACCGTGGCCCTGACCCGCGCGCAGGTGCAGCGCCTGGCGCTGTTGGAGGCGGGGCTGCTGAGCGTGGCCGGCATCGTGGCGGGCGTGGTGTTCGGTTTAGCGCTGTCGTACCTCATCACTTGGGTCAACGCGGGGCTGCTCGGCTACACCTTTCGCACGCTCGTGGTGCCGCTCAGGACGCTGCTGCTGGCGAGTGGGGTGGGCGCCGCGGTGTCGCTGGCGGCGGGATACTTGCCGGCTCGAGCGGCCTCGCAAACCCCGCCCATCGTCGCCGCGCGCAACGCGCAAGAGGCGCGGCCCCTCGAGCGGCCCCTGCTGGGAGCCGTTCTGCTCGGTGTCGGCGTGGTGAGCGCGCTCAGCCCGTGGCGCGGGGTTTTGGCCTTGCTCGGCAGCGCGCTGTCGATGGGGTTGGTGTTTTTGGGCGTGGTGTTTTTGGCGCCCGTGTTGCTGCGGCCTACAGTCGCCGCGCTGCGGCCCCTCCTGCGGCGCTTCGGGGTGCAGGGCAAGCTCGGCGCGGACTTCACCTTACGCAACGCGGCCCGCAACGGCGTCGCCATCGGCGCGGTCGTCGTCGGGGTCACGCTGACGGTCGGCGTCGGCGGCATGGTCGCGGGCATCAACAAGGCGATTGCCGACTGGGTGGCGACGACGGTCGTCGGCGACCTGTTCGTGACCGCGCCGCCGGGCTTTCCGCAAGGTTTCGGAGCTGAAGTGCTGCGCAAGGTGCCCGGTATCAGTGAGACGAGCGGCGTCGGGGTGCGCGTGGTGCGGTTTCAGCCGCAAGCTGCAGACGGTCAAACCGGGGAAGAAATGCGGGGCCGCAGCGTCGCCCTCGTCCTCGTCGACCCGGAACGCTTCGACCCGACAACGGGCTTCGGCAGTTTTCAGTACCTCTCGGGTCAGGGCGACGCGGCGGCTGGTTACCAAACCCTAAAGGCGGGCGGCGTGCTCGCGGCCAACACCCTACGCGAACGCTTCGGCGTGGGCGCGGGCGACCGCGTGAGCCTGCGCACGAGCGAAGGCTTTCGCGACTTCGCGGTCGGCGGCGTCGTGGTGGACTTTACCGGCGGCGGCGAAGCCTTCATCGGCAGCTTGAACGACGTAGGGCGCTTCGGCGGCGGCACGCCCGACCTGTTCGTCATGAATTTAGAGCAAGGCAGCGACCCGGCCGAGGTGCGGGACGCGCTCCTGGCAACTTTCCCCGACCTTTATTTGGACGTGAGCTTAAACCAAGACTACCGCGAGCGGATTTTGAGCCTGACGAGCCAGACCTTTTACACCACCAACGCGCTTCTGGCATTGGCGGTGTTCATCGCCGCGTTGGGCGTCGCCAACACGCTCGGGATGAACCTGAGCGACCGGCAACGCGACATCGCAACCCTGCGCACCCTCGGGCTGACGCGGCGCGGGGTGCGCACGGTCATCGCGCTCGAGGGCGGTATTTTGGTGGTGTTGGGGACGCTGCTGGGCGTCGGCAGCGGCGCGCTGCTGTCGCGCGTCATCACCGCCGGAGCCAACGCGCTGACCGGTTTCGTGGTGACGCCGAGCTTTCCCTGGCCCCTGGTCTTGCTCGCGCTGGTCGCCTCGCCACTGGTCGGGTTGGTCGCCTCGCTGCTGCCCGCGCGCCGCGCCAGCAAACTTTCGCCCGTTGTGGCGCTGGGCGGCGCGGAATGACGGCAGAATAATGAAGGTGAACACCGCAAAGAACATGAAAAATGAGGTCGTCCTGCGGACCGAACGCGTCTCGCGAACCTACCCGATGGGCGACGAAACGGTTCACGCCCTCATCGACGTCACTTTTGAAGTGCGCCGCGGCGAGTTCGTGGCGGTGATGGGGCCGAGCGGCAGCGGCAAGAGCACCTTGCTCCACCTTCTGGGCCTCGTTGACCGGCCCGACGCGGGCGACGTGTTCGTCGAGGGACGCAGTACCAAGTCGCTCGACGACGACCAAGCAACGCTGTTGCGGCGCGACCGCTTGGGCTTCGTGTTTCAAAGTTTCGAACTCCTCCCGAGCTTGAACGCTCGCGAAAACATCCTCTTGCCCGCCGACATCGCCGGGCGGCGGCGGGCGGCTGAAACGCGCCTCGAGCCTCTAGCCCGGCAGCTCGGCCTACAGGAACGCTTAACGCACCGCCCCAGCGAACTCTCCGGCGGGCAGCGGCAGCGCGTGGCGCTGGCGCGCGCCCTCATCAACGAGCCCGCGGTGATTTTGGCCGACGAACCCACCGGCAATTTAGACACGCGCACCGGCGACGAGGTGCTGGCGCTGCTGCGCGCGGGCGTCGATACGCACGGCTGGACGGTCGTCCTCGTCACCCACGACCGCCACGCCGCAGGCTACGCCGACCGCGTCGTCACGCTGCAAGATGGCCGGGTGGTGAGCGACGAACTGGTAAATGACGAAGCAGTGAGCGATGAAACGGTGAACGACGAAACGGTCGAGGACGAGCCTGCCGCCGGCCGCGCGGGCTCTCGTCAAGAAGCTCGAGCTTCTTGACGGTGGGAAGTCTACTTTCACGCCGTCCCGGCGGTCCGGTGAGGGTTCTCGCGCAAAAAGCTCTTTTGCAAGTCGTGATGTGCTTTTTGCCACGGCCCGACCCCTTCATCAACGCGCCCACTTTCTCATGTGGTGGCGCTATACTTGAGCAGTTTGCGAGCCGCCAGGGTTTCAGGGCCGCGGGAAGCTGGACGGACCGCTCGCGGCTTCTTCGCCTTCAATCCAGGCTCGCCCTACTTCGCTACGGAGCTAGATGGTCAAGATAGCCCAACTCTCTACACGCCGTCCTTGGCTCGTTTTGGGCATCTGGGGCCTTGTTTTACTCTCGGGTCTGCCGCTCGCTTTGCGCGTCGGCACGGTGTTGACCAGCGACGTGGGCGCGGCCCCTAACAGCCAAGCCGTCAAGGTGCGCGCCCTGCTCGAGCAGAAGTTTGTCGGTTCGGGCGAGGCGGGGTCGCAAATCGTCCTCGTCGCGGACGGCCGCGACAGCGGCCTGAGTGCGGTGCGTCTCGAGCGAACCTTCGCCGCCCTGCTCGCCGACCTGCGCATCCTGCCGGGCGTAGTGGCGGTCCAGAGTTCCGCAGACAACCCGCTGCTGCCCGCTTTCGGTGCAGAAAAAGCCAGCCTCGCCCTTGTCGAGACGGACGCCGCCGACCGGGAAGCCTCGCTCCAGACCTACGCAACCCTGCGCGAACGCTTGCCCGCGGGGGACGGCGTCAGCTACTACCTGACCGGCGCGGTGGCGGTCGACCAGGAACTGCAAAAAATAAGCAAACAAGACGCCCTGCGCGCTGAGGTTCTGGGCTTGAGCGTCAGCCTGGTCGTGCTGGCTTTGGTCTTCGGCGCGGTCGTCGCGGCGACGCTACCCTTGATTGTGGCGGTCGTGTCCATCACCTTGTCGCTGGCGGCGCTTTACCTGCTCGGCCTGGTCACGCCGGTCGCGAGCTTCGCGCTGTCGGTCGTGTCGCTGCTGGGCCTAGCGACCGGCATCGACTACGCGCTTCTAATCGTCAACCGCTACCGCGAGGAGTTGACGCAGCTCGCTCCTCAGCAGGGTGACGTTCGGCAGGATGGTATTCAGCAGAGCAGTATTCAGCAGGACGACGTTCGACAGGCCGTCCAGCGCACCACCCTGAGCGCGGGCAAGGCCGTCGTGGTGAGCGGTTTGACGGTTCTCGTCGCGCTCTCGGCGCTGCTGATTCCACCGCTGAGTTTTATCCGGAGTATCGGGGCGGCCAGCATCGTGGTGATGTTTTTCAGCGTGGCGGTGTCGGTCACCGCGCTGCCCGCGCTGCTGACGCTGTTGGGCACCCGCGTCAACCTCCTCAGGCTTACCCGCCGGGAGCCGGGTACGCGCTCTCGAGCTTTTTGGCGCGCCCGCGGCAGCGCCATCATGCGGCGGCCCGTGCTGTGGACGGTCCTGGGCGTCGCCGTCCTCCTCGCTATCGGCTGGCCCGCGCTCAACATGGAGTTGGGCATCTCCGGCATCAACGGCTTGACCGCCCAGACCGAGACGCGCCAGGCGCAAAACGTTTTGGAGCGCTTGGGTTTGGCCGATTTGGAAGACTCGTTCGACGTGCTCGTCGACTTCGGCGAACGCGGGTTTTACTACCCGTCGTCGGTACGGGACGTGGCGCAACTCACCCGCGCGGTAGAAAAGCTCGGCGGCGTCGCCCAAGTCTACTCACCGACCACCGCGACCGGTGTGCCCGCCCTTATCACCTACCAGTACTACGCTACTCCCGACCTGGCCGCCGCCAGTCCGTTGGCCGACCTAGCGAAGGCCACCGTCAGCCGGGACGGCCGCTACGCCCTGCTGCGCGTGTTCCCCAACGAAATTTCACCCAAAACGCTCGGCACCTTGGCCGCAGGTTTGCGTGAAGCGACCGGCGTTTTGGGATTGAACGCCACGTTCGGCGGCAAACTCATCCAGGAGCAAGAATGGGCCAGCACCCTCTACGGCAGCTTCCCCTACGCGGTGATGTTCGTTTACCTGTCCACTTTCGTGCTGCTGGGTTTGGCGTTCAAGTCGGTGCTCATCCCCATAAAGTCGATTTTGCTCAACACCCTGACCGTGCTGGCCGCCTTCGGCGCGATTACCGCCGTGTTTCAAATGGGTTTTCTGGCCCCACTGTTCGGTCTCAGCGGCGGCCTCGGTTTTGTCGAAACGAGCGTGCCGGTGTTTATCTTCGCAGTCGTCTTCGGCCTCAGCATGGACTACGAGGTTTTTTTGGTCTCGCGCATCTACGAGGGCCACCAGCGGGGCTTGAGCGACCGCGACGCCGTCCTGCACGCGCTGGTCTCGACCGGCAACGTTATCAGCAGCGCCGCTTTAATCATGGTCATCGTGTTCTCGATTTTTATTTTCAGCCACATCGTCCTCATCAAAACCCTGAGTTTGGGCCTCAGCGTCGCGGTACTTCTCGACGCGACGCTGGTCCGTTCGGCGCTCGTTCCCGCGATGATGCTGCTGATGGGCAAGTGGAACTGGTGGTTGCCCAAACCCGTGGCGCGGATTGCCAAGCGGGTGGACTTTGGGCATGATTGAGGATAGACGACAATTAACTTTGAGATTGGTTGGGCGAAGCAAATTCGATCTACGGGTCAAAGCAGTCAAACCTACGAGGGACATCTACGACCTCGGGCTTTTGATGATTGACCCGGCTTCCAAAAACGCCTATCCTTGAAGTATGTCTATCGAACTTCCCCAAGAAGCCGAGCAGTTTGTCAAGCAGCAGCTCGCCACCGGGCAATACGCTGACGAGAGCGCGGTCGTGGCCGAAGCGCTGGCGCGCTGGCAGCAGCAGAAGGCGGTAGAAGCGGACATCCGTGCCGAGGTGCAACGCGGCCTTGATGACTTAAATGCTGGACGCTACCGGACGGTCAGTACCTCCGAAGAAGCGAAGGCATTTGGCAATGAAATTAAGCAGCGTGCCAAGAAGCTGAAAGCCGAGCGTGAGCAACGCGCCCGCTGATGGGTGTTTACCGCATATCCGATGAAGCCGCCGCAAACCTTGCCGAGCTGACGGATGGCATGATGGAGCGGGGCGCAAGTCCTGAGAGCACAGACCGTTTTGTTGATGGACTGTTGGAGAGCTTTCAAAACCTGGCCGATTTCCCCGACATTGGAACCCCTCGGGACTACCTCCCCGCCTCCGTTCTGGCTTTTCCTTACCGCAATCACATGATCTACTATCGTAAGACCGCTGAGGGCGTCGAAATTGCGCAGGTATTGTATGGCGGCAGGAATATGGAAACCTATTTTTTAGGGCGGGATGAGTAAGGCTCTTCGGCCCTTGTGTTCTACTGCGGACTAGGTATATGCTCATCACTTTTCTATTTTCAGCCCCATCATCTTCATCAGAACCCTGAGTTTGGGCCTCAGCGTGGCGTCGCGGTGCTCCTCCACGCTGGTCCGCTCGGCCCTCGTCCCCGCAATGATGCTGATGAGCAAGTGGAACTGGTGGTTGTCGAAGCCCGTGGCAAGAATCGACAAGTGGGTGGACTTTGGGTATGATTGAGGCCACTTCATTGAAAGCTTGACTGAATTCAGTTAGATTAGTTGTGTGGACTTCAGTCAGCTAATGCTTGAGCCTGAGCAAATTGAGTTACTCGTATCGCTTGTTCAAACAGATAGGAAACTGCCTTATAAGAATCGGGGTGAGTTCATATTTGTAAAAGATATGGATGGTAGCTCAGTGGGCCACGAAAAGTTACCTAACGGTGGCTTTGAAGTTTCCCGTGGTGATTTAGAAGCTCTTGAAGACGAAAAACTTATTAAATGCCGCCCATCAAACTCTAACCTAGAGTTTTCTTTCTCTATCACGCCACGCGGCTCAGCCTATTTTGACTTCCTCACTGCGCCAGACCAAACAGCCTCTTCTCAAAATATGTCAGAACAAGCCGTTCAAGTGGAGCAGCCGAAAGGTGGAGCATTGAAACCATTAACTAAGGATGCGGTCTATAACGCTTCCTTACAGTTGATAAAGGAAATCGGTAGTATCACAACTCTGGACGTAAAGAACAGACTAAGAGAGCTGAATTATCACGCAATACAATCAAATGTTTCTTCTCTAATGTTAGAAATAGCAATGGACAAGAGTTGGCAATGGGTAGTACAAGAGGATCACCGCGTTTACTCTCTGCCAACAGCCTCAAATAGAGAAATTATGAGTTCGTCAAAAAAGGTTTTTATCATTCACGGGCACGACAAATTGACATTGGATAAAGTCGAAAATACGTTGTGGCGTATTGGCTGCGAACCCATCGTTTTTTCGAGAATTCACAATCGGGGTGCAAAAACAAATATAGAAATTCTTGAGAGCGCCCTTCCTACATCTGATGCTGTCGTTGCCCTACTAACACCAGATGACGAGGGAAGAAAAAAAGGTATAGAGAAACTCGAGCTGCGAGCACGCCAAAATGTTTTAATTGAAGCTGGCTATGCTTTAATCTCGAGAAGGAAAACATCTCTGATTGTAGCGCTTGGTGGTGTCAGCATTCCTTCTGACCTTGATGGAATAAATCGGTTACAATTTGAGTCTTGGAACAGATCAGCAGAAATTGATTTATCTCGAGAGCTAGGTAGCATTCTTGAGTTTGAAGTAGACGTAAATCGTATATAAAACTTTGCCAACTTGGAAACGCTACACCAATAATAATTTTCCCATCAACCTAAGACCCCTCCGGCTTCACCAACCCCCGCGGCGTCAGCGCAACTTCCAAGCGGCTCAAGGCAAAGTCCACCACCAGCGCCAACAGCGCGACCGGCAACGCGCCCTCCAAAACAAGCGCCAAGTTCCGCACCGCCAACCCGGCGATAATCGGCACGCCCAAACCGCCCGCCCCGATAATCGGCGCGACCGTCGCCGTGCCGATGGTGTAGACGACGCTGATGCGCACGCCTGCCAAAATGACGCGGGTGGCTAGGGGCAGCTCGAGCTTGCGCAACATTGTCCACGGCCCCATGCCCATGCCTCGAGCCGCTTCTTTCAGGGTGGCGGGGACGGCCTCGAGCCCAGCAATCGTGTTGCGCGTGACCGGCAGCAACCCGTAAGCCACGAGCGCGATGAGGGTCGGTTGTAAGCCGAAGCCGAAAAAAGGCAGCGCCAGCGCCAGCACCGCAATCGGCGGAAAGGTCTGTCCGACTGAAAGAAGGTTCGAGGCCAGCGGCAAAAACGCCCGCCCGCTTGGGCGGGTGAGCCACACGCCCAAAGGCAGGCCGATAGCGAGGATAATCCCGACCGAGACGCCCACGATGACGAGGTGTTGCAGGGTCAGGGCGAACAGGGTGGCGCGCTCGAACATGACGGTGCGCTGCTCGGGGAACAGCGCGCGCAGAAACGTCGCCCACAAAGTTTGTTGAGACAACAGGAACAGCAACGCGGCAAACAGTAAAACGGCGAGCCCAAAGCCGAGCCAGGGGTTTCTCGGTGGGCGCGCCGTCGTTTTTTGCGCTGTGGCCGTCACAATTCCGTCCCACTGTCCTGGGTCTCCGCGGTGAGCGACACGACCTTGACGAGGTCCAAACAGCCGAGCAAATCGCCCTGGTTTGACACCACCGGCAGCGACACCACGCCTTGCGAGAGCATCCGGGAGAGGGCGTCGCGGGCGTCGTCGTCGTCGGTGACGGCGTAACTCGCTACGTCGATGTGGGTATAGGCCTGCTCGACGTTGCGTTCGTAGCGGAACGCCTTGCGGTCGAGCCAGCCGAGGAGTTTGCCGTTTTGGGTGATGTAGACGGTCGGGTGCTGTTTGAGGGCGGCGGCGGCTTCCTCAGCGCTCGAGTCCACGCTCAACATCGGAATCTCGCCCATCAGTTCGCGTACCGGGATGCGGCTGAGGCGCTTCAGCGCGCGGTCCGAGCCGACGAACTGCCGGACGAACCGCGTTTTGGGCTCGCTCAGGATGGTTTCGGGTGTGTCGTACTGCTCGACCCGCCCGGCGTTCATCACGCAGATTTTGTCGCCCAGTTTGATAGCCTCGTCGATGTCGTGCGTGACCATCACAATCGTTTTTTTGAGTTGCCGCTGCAAGCGCAAAAACTCGTCTTGCAGGCGTTCGCGCGTGAGCGGGTCGACCGCGCCGAAGGGCTCGTCCATCAGCAGCACGGGCGGGTCGACCGCGAGCGCCCGCGCCACCCCGACGCGCTGCTGCTGCCCGCCCGAGAGTTCGCGCGGGTAGCTGTCGCGGTAGCGGTCGGGCTCGAGCCCGATGAGTTCCAACAGCTCGTCCGCTCGAGCCGCGCTTTTCGCTTTCGGCCAACCCAACAAGTCCGGCACCACCTGGATATTTTGCTTCACCGTCATGTGCGGAAACAGGCCGATGCTCTGGATGACGTAGCCGATGCCGCGCCGCAACGTCTGCGGGTCGAGCGTCGTGGTGTCGTCCCCACCGATGTAAACCTTGCCCGCACTCGGCTCGATAAGGCGGTTGACCATCTTCAGTGTCGTGGTTTTGCCACAGCCCGACGGGCCGATGAGGACGACTAAGTCGCCTTCGTCCACCGTCAAACTGATGTCTTTGACCGCGTAAACTTCGCCGTAGGTTTTGCTTAGACCCTCGAGCTGTATCACCCTAACCTCGCAAGCCGCGCGGCGTGAGGAGAACGCCCGCCAGGCGTAACAGGCCGTCGACCAGCAGCGCCAACAAGATAATCGGAATCGCGCCGAGGAGAATGAGGTCCGGCACGACCTGGTCGATGCCGCGTTGGATAAAGGTGCCGAGCCCGCCCGCGCCGATAAGGTAGGCGACCGTCGTGATGCCGATGGTCAAGACCGCAGAGGCGCGCAAGCCTTCGACGATTAACGGCAGCGCCAGCGGCAGCTCGACCCGCCGCAGGATTTGCCCCGTACTCATGCCCATGCCGCGGCCCGCTTCGACGGCGGCGCGCGGCACCTCTTTGATGCCCGTGTAGGCGTTGCGGACAACCGGCAGCAGCGCGTACAGCGTGAGCGCGATGAGCGCCGGGGCCGTGCCGATGCCGCGCACACCTAAGCTTGAGAGCGGCGCGCCGAAACCCTGCCACAGGTCCAATTGCCCGAAATCGAGGCTGAAGAGTGCGACGATAATCTCGTTTAGAACTACCGCGAGAATCACCGTGAGGAGCGAAACCGGGATTAGAGCCAAGACGAGGATGAGGATAGTCACGCCGCCCCGCACTCGAGCCCCCCACCTCTCCCCCCAGCGCCACAGTACAAAACCGAGGATGAGCGCCGGCAGCCCGCCCAGCACCACCACCAGCGCGGCCCCGCCCACCGTCAGCGTTTGCCCCAACCGCGCCAGCGGCCCGAGCATTATTCCGAACAGCGCGAGCGAGGGCAGCGTTTGCAGCAAACTTGCCGTCGGCAGCACGACGGACGCGACCTCGTCGCGCCGCGCCGCGAAAATCGCCGCGGGCAGCCCTATCAGGGTTGCGAGCAGCACGCTCGTCCCCGATAACGCGAGGTGCCGCAACGTCTCGGCGCGGAAGTCCCCGCCTTGGCTGGCGAGTTCTCGAGCCAGTCCTAACTCGCTCAAGGTGCCGGTCACTACCAAGAAAATCGCGACCAGCAAACTTGGCGCGACCATCAGTGTTTTTGTCCAGACGTTGCCGCGCGCCTCGTTCAAGGCCCCAAAGACACACGTGTAGTACGCCAACAGCGTCAGCCACACGCCGCCGAGAAGGGAGACTCGAGCGCTCCGTGCCGCCTCATGGAGAAGCACCCCTGTTCCTTGAGAAACGGATAAAAGAGCGGCAATGAGTGCCGCCGCCGCAAAGCCGCTCACCAGCCAAGGCCGGAGAGGTATTTTTGCCAGCGCGACCACGCCGACCAGCAACCAACACGCCACCAACACCCACGTCCACAGCGGCGCCAAACCGAGCGCCCCGTACGCTTCGCCCTGCACGAGCCGGTTGGCCTTGAACAGCAACCAATCCGGACTGAAAAAAGGCAGTTGCAGCAGCGCCAATCCGCCCACGACCGCCCCGGCGAGGGCGACCGGGTTGACGCGGGCTCGAGCGTTCACGGGTTTGCGTTTTCTCTCACGACCGTCTCCTCAGCTGGAAAAGGTTTCGAGTCAGTTTGGCTCGAGCAAGGGCGCGGCAGCGCAGGGAAAAAATGTTTCGACTCGGTACTTTCAACTCGGCACTCGGTACTTCCTCCATCCCCCAAACTCAATCCCAAACTGAAAATGAGGTTGGGCTCAGTGCGCCAACCTCATTTTGTCTCTAGCGAACGTCGCTTACTGCAAAAAACCTTGCGTCGTCAAAAAGTCCCGCGCCACGGCCTCGGGGTTCTCACCGTCGACGGCGACGCGGCCGTTGAGACTGGACAGGGTCGCCTCGTCGAGCGTGGCAAAAACGGGGTCCAGAATGTCGGCGAGTTCGGGGTACTGTTCAAACACGCTGGTGCGAACCGACGGGGCGGGTTGGTAAATGGCGACCGCGCCCTCGGGGTCGGTCAAGGCGACCAGTCCGAGCGCGCCAATCGCGCCGTCGGTGCCGTAGGCCATCGCCGCGTTCACGCCGTCGGTGCCCTGCGCCGCGGCGGTTTCGGTTTGCGTGGTGTTGCCGCCCGCCAAAATCACGAGCTGGTCGTCGGCGACGCTGAAGCCGTAGGTGGCTTCGAACGCCTTGAGCGCGTCTTCGCGGTCGACGAACTCTTGGCTGGCCGCGAGCTTGAACTCGCCGCCGTCGTTGATGTAACCGGCCAAGTCGGCGATGGTTGCGAGGTTGTTCTCTTGCGCTAAGCTTTCCGGCACGGCGATGGCCCAGGTGTTGTTCGCGGGTGAGCGACCGAGCCAGGTGACGCTGTTTTGCTCCCCGTCCAAGTTTTTAACCGTGTCGTACAGTTCTTCGGCGTTTGTCGCTACGCCTTCGGGCAGGTCCTGGTTTTCAAAAAAAGTGAGCGCGGTGCCCGTGTACTCGGGGTACAGGTCGATTTCGCCGGCCAGCAGCGCCTCGCGCACAACCGAGGTGGTGCCGAAACCCGAACGGTCGTTGACGGTAAAGTCGTTGGCCTCGAGCATCAGCCGAATGACCTGCGCCAACACCGAGCCTTCCGTGTCGATTTTCGAGCCGACGGTGACCGGTCCCTTTTGGGCGAAGCCGGAGCCTATCAGCAACGCCGCGAGAAGAATGAGCCCTAGTTTGCGCACGATGACCTCCCTTAGGTCTTTACGTGCCTCAACCTTACCGACTCAACTCCGCCACCCACTGTATAGCCGCTTACCTAAACGTTCAGACGTAAGGTTTGATGAAACGTTCAACCGCAGGGGTTTCATCGCTGAGTTTTTTTCGGCTTTTACGCCGCCCGCATCTGCGGCAGCATCGTTTTGGATGGAGCCAGGCTGACGCCGGCCGGCGCGAACTGGCGCTTGCAAGCGCGGCACTCGACGTAGTCGGCGACGAGGCCGTTTTTGAAAAGGCGCACGTTCAACAGGGTAAAGTAGGTCGGCACCTGAAAGTAGCGGTAGCGCCGCTGCCGCTCGCACTGAGGACATGAAAATACGCCTCGCTCGACCTCTTCTAAGCGCGCTTCGGTTGCCCATAAAGTCATGCTGTACTCCTCGGTTACAGGTTTCGTAACCAGCCCACTCTCTGAACCTCCATCTTAACGGCTGAAGCTCCAAATGGCCGGTCATCCGTCACGCTTCTCTTGACCGACTCTCTTGACCGACGCAGCACAGCCGCTTTAGAATACACATGATGTGTAATTTACACAGACGAGACAGAAACAGACAAGACAGACACGAGGCGGGCGGAAACAAGCCCGTATGAAGGCTCGAGTCCTGCTTCTTTGCGGCGGCCAGTCCGGCGAGCACGAGGTCTCGCTCGCTTCGGCGCGCTCGGTCGTGGGGGCTGCGGGGAACACTTTCGAGGTCACGCCGCTCGTCATCGACAAAACCGGGGCGCTGCTCTCACCCGACGCCTCGCAACGCGCGCTCGGCGCAGGCAGGGTCGAGGCGGAGGCGGCGAGAAGCGCTTTGCAAACCCTTCAACCCAATCGCTACGACGTCGTTTTTCCCCTGCTCCACGGCCCGCGCGGCGAGGACGGCAGCGTGCAGGGGCTGCTCAAACTCATGGGCCTGCCCTTTGTGGGCTCGGACGTGCTCGGCAGCGCGGTCGGCATGGACAAACTCATGATGAAAGCCGTGTTCGGCGCACACGGTTTGCCGCAGGTTCCTTACCGGGGCGTCAAGCGTACCGACTGGCAGGCGCGGCCCGAGGAGGTGCTCGAGGCTCTTGACACGCTTCGGTATCCAAGGTTCGTCAAACCCGCCAACTTGGGCTCGTCGGTGGGTATCGGCAAGGCGGTGGACGAGAAAAGTTTGCGCGCCGCCCTGGACGAGGCCGTCCGGCACGACCGGCGAGCCATTGTCGAGCAGGGGCTGATGGGGGCTCGAGAGCTAGAGGTCGGCGTCTTGGGCAACGACACGCCCAAGGTGAGCCCGGTCGGTGAGATACGTTTTACGAGCGACTTTTACGACTACGAGACGAAATACACCGAAGGCAAGGCCGACCTCGTCATACCCGCCGACGTTCCCGAAAACATCGCCGAGCGCTGCCGCCACCTCGCCCTGCGCGCCTTTGAGGTAATCGACGCCGCCGGCCTAGCCAGGGTCGACTTTTTTTACCAAGAGCGCACCGGCGAGCTGTACCTCAACGAAATCAACACCATGCCCGGCTTTACCACGACGAGCATGTACCCCAAACTGTGGGCTGCGGCGGGCGTGAGCTACGGCGAGTTGGTCGAGCGGCTGGTCGAACTGGCGCTCGAGCGAAGATAGCAAAGGAGTCGGGAGGTAAGGAGGTAGGGGAAAGGCAAAAGCTTTTGACTCCCCACTCCCTCCCCCACCCCGTTACTTCCAAAGTGCCTTACGTCCGCCTGACACGCTTCCCGTAAGGTATACTCAGACCAACCACAGGAGGAAGCGCCGCCGACGACTTCGCTGACAACCCGACCGCCGACTCGTTTGAAGACCTCGTCGCCAACTTCGACGCGCTCGACCCGTTTATAACCGAGGCGGAACTGCTGGCACTGGAGCCCCTAACCAACTTCGGGGCGGCGCGGGTTCTCATCCTCAACGCGAGTTACGAACCCATGCACGTCTGCAGCGTCAAGCGGGCGGTCGGGCTGCTCATGTTGGACGTCGCCGAGCGCGTCGAAGACAGCGACAAAGTGCTGCGCTCGCCGAGTCAAGTGTTTGCAGTTCCGAGCGTGGTCAAACTCAAAAAGTACGTCAAGCGCCCGCCGCACCAGAAAGTCGCCTTCAACCGTAAAAACGTGTTTCGCCGCGACGACAACACCTGCCAGTACTGCGGGCTCCACTCGACCGACCTGACGCTCGACCACGTGTTGCCACGCTCGCGCGGCGGCGCGACGAGTTGGGAGAACGTCGTCGCCTGCTGCCGCCGTTGCAACGCCAAAAAGCGCGACCGCACGCCCGAAGAGGCGAACATGCTCCTAAACCGCAAACCCTACGGGCCGAGGTTCGTCTTCAGTTCGGCGTTCGGAATTTTGCCGAGCATCGACCCGGTGTGGCGCAAGTACCTACCCGAGGGCAGCTAGCGCGCTTCACGCTCGCCGATAAGGCTCGAGAGCACCGTGCTGATGACCGTCAACACGAGCGCCCCCAGTACCGCTCCACCGAAACCGGTAACGTTCAGGGGCGTCAGCGCCGCCACGATACCCACTGAGAGCGCGTTCACGACGAGCAAAAACAAACCCAGGGTCAAAATCGTCAGGGGCAGCGTCAGAAAAATCATGACGGGCCGCACCACGGCGTTGACCAGACCCAGGAGGAGGGCGGCAACGAGCACCGCGCCCAGCGTCGGGGTGGTGAAGTACAGACCCACGTTCAGCAAGGTCGTCAGGTAGAGGGCCAGGGCGTTCAGACCCCAACGCAAAAGTAAACTCATGACAAAAGTATATCCAAAGCTTGCGGGGCCGCTCCACCTTCTAAAGACGGACCTGCGGCAACGACGCCCGAGCTGTGCAAACCGAAAACGGTAGGCGTACGCTCTCGACGGGTCGCCGAGGTCCAAACAACCTTACATCGTGCGAACCTCATCTTGACCCCGCCTGCTCGGGGTGCGACAATCTTGTCATCAACCACAGGCACGGTGTCGCCGACGTTCTCGAAAAGGTTGAGTGCGGCTGCAGGGCCGCGTCATTCAGGAGGTTTGCGGTGCACTTGAAACTTTTTACGCTCGCGCTGGTCGTTTTACAGTTTTCATGGGGGACGGCTCAGCAAAGCCCCAACACGTTGATGCAGGAAAGCTACGGCCTTTACACGCTCGACAACAGCGAGGTCGACGGTGTGGTGCAAGTCCGGGAGTCGCCGAACGGCACGGCCGAACTCGTCCTTACGCTGAACGGCCTTCTGCCGGGCGACCTGCACGCGGCGGCGCTTTACGAGGGCGACTGCGCGCCCGAGCGACCGTTGGTAGCGGAACTCGAGACCGTCGGCGACAGCGTCCCCGAAGACCCCTTCGCCAGCATCACGGCGACCGACTTACCCTACGAGACGGTCGTCACGGGCGACTACTTCGTGATGGTCTACGGCCCGAGTCTGGACACGCCCGCGCTGGCTTGCGGCGAGGTCGGCGTGGGCGCGAACCGGAGCGACCTCGGACAAACGACGAACCCAGGAGGAAGTCGAATGGGCGACCCTACCGCCAACTTATCTCAGCCCGAGCAGGTTTTGCTCGAGCGCGCCAAGGCACAGGTCGAGGCGGAAACGGCTCTTGCGGCGACCGACCTGACCCTCGTCAGCCTCGAGCCGGTCGAGTGGAACGACGCGAGTCTGGGCTGCCCCCAACCCGGCATGATGTACGCCCAGGTCGTCACGCCCGGCTATCAAATTAGGCTACGGGGGCCGAATGGGGATTACAACGTCCACACAGGAAGCGCGCCCGACGGGAGCATCGTCTTGTGTGAGCAGGGCCAGACCTCGGCGGTAGGCTCGCCTGTGACGAGTCCGGTTATGACGCCTTCGCTGACGGGCGTCGTCTGGCAGTGGCGGACCGACAGGCTCGAGGACAGTTCGAACTACACCGTCGAATTTTTAGCGGACGGCCATATCGCCGTTCAGGCCGACTGCAACCGGGGCCGGGCGAGCTTTGAAACGTTCGGCGAAAACGGGCTGCGCGTCGGCCCGGTCGCCACGACGCGCGCCGCTTGCCCGCCGGGGACGCTGGAGGGGGCGTTTCTCGAGCAGGTCGTGAGCAGCAGTTCGTACGCGTTCGATGGCGAGAACCTGATGCTCTACCCCGTCGTCGAGCCGGGTACGATGAATTTCACGCCGGTTTCCACAGATGCGACGAGCCAAGGAACGAGCGAAGAAGAGAGGTCGGGCCGCTTGACGGGGGTCGTCACTTACCGCGAGCGCGTCGCGCTGCCGCCGGGGAGCGTGGTTCGGGTGACGTTGCAGGACGTGTCTCGAGCCGACGCCCCGGCGGACGTTATCGACAGCCAAACCGTCACCACTTCGGGCGAGAACGTGCCCATCCCCTTTGAGCTGAGCTACGACCCCGCGCACATCGACCCGCGGAACCGCTACGTGGTCCGGGCCGAGATTCGGGACGGCGCGGGCGGCCTCCTCTGGACCAGCGACACCGCCCATCCGGTCATCACGGAGGGTGCGCCCGGCGACCCTGTCGAAATCGTCGTCAAGCGCGTGATGGACCCGACCGGCGGGATGCCGCCCCTCGAGACGGGGCAAACCGTCGAGTTCACCTGCACGCCGCCCGACGAGGCGGCGTTTACTTTTAGCGTCACAACCGGCCCCGGCGAGGTCGGCCTGGTGTTGCCCGAGCGCTTCGGGGGGCGCAGCCTCGTTTTGCCCCAGGTGCGCGCCGGAGGCGGCGCGCGCTTCGAGGAGGGCGGCGTCACGTTTTGGAACAAGGGCGACGAGGCGCTTTTGCAGGTCGACGGCCGGACCTTCGAGGGCTGTGTGGTGCGAGCGGCCGGGGGCGAGGTCGTGTTCCGCGCGACCGGAACCGAGCCGTTCTGGCGGCTCGAGCTGACCAAAGCGGGCGACCTGCGCTTTGAGAACCTTGGCGAGCCGGAGATAGTTGCCCCCGCCTCAGCTCCGGAGACCGACGCGGCCACGGGCGTCACGACGTACCGCGCGGTTGGCGCGGCCTACGACCTACGCGTCAGGCTCAACGAGACGAGCTGTACCGACCTGATGAGCGGCTTTACGTATGAGATGACTGTTACCGTAACGCTCGACGGCGCAACGTATCAGGGCTGCGGGCGACGGCTCGGGTAACGCCGGGCGGGCCCGGCCCAGGGCCTTCGGGTCGGTTGGTCACTTCAGGGCTCGTCGGGTTGTTCGATAGGGTAACCCAGCCCGTTCCAGAAACTGCACCGCGACGCGTCCAAGGTTTGCACCTCTATAGGAATGTCCAGCTGCAGGTATCGGCCTAAGCGGTTGAAGTTCGGCCACACGGGCTCGTCCTGGCCGACGCCGTTGGGGTTGTGAAAGATGCTGGCAAAACGGCCCCAGTAGTTTGCCATCTGTTGCGACAGCCGCTCTTCTTCGGGTGTGAAACTGAGCGTACCCGAGGCCGAGTGAAACACGAACGCCACCTCGTCGCCGTGACAACTCTCGCTGTCACACCGGGGAATGTCGGGCCAGATGCTTGACGAAGGCACGTGGGTATAGCGGTATAAGTACAGGGGCGCGTCCGCCCCCTGCGCGACAGTCCGGTTGCTGCACGTAAACAAGTAGTCGGTGCTGATACGGATGACCTGGTCGGTGTTGTCGCCCGAAGGGTTGCGCGGATAAACCGCCATGATGGGGGCGGCGTTGTCGGCCCCGAGCAGGGTGCGCAAAAACGACGCGTAGCCGAACAGCCCGACGGGTTTGGCACCCGGCATAGAGAAAAAAACTGTGCCTTCGTCCGCGTTGGTGCCCATCAGCGTGGGTTTTTGCAAACCTTCCTGCTGCGCGACGGTGATGGGCTGCGCCGTGACAAACTCGCCGTCGATGACGGGTGCCCAGTTCAGAAACGCGGCCAGACCGTAGTCGAGCAGCGCGTAGCTCAAAGACCCGCTCTGTTGCGCGGCGAGCAACTCGTCGACAGACTTCTCCCGCAAACAGCCCAGTTGGTCGAAGCGGAACTTGCAGCCCACCGCCAAGAGGTACAGCTCTGCCGTAGACTCAGCTTGCTCCAGGGTCTTGAACGGAATCCCGAACGGGTTGCTCTGCATGATGGCGGCTTCGAACAGAGGTTCGCTTGTCGGCACCGCCAGCAGGTGCAACCCCACCGACTGCGCTCCGGCGCTCTCGCCCGACAAGGTGACGAGGTTGGGGTTGCCGCCAAAAGCGGCGATGTTGTCCCGCACCCACTGCAGCGCGAGTTGCTGGTCTTTAAGGCCGTAGTTGCCCGTGCGCCCGGCACGCCCGGCGAACGAGCCCAGGACGCCGACGCGGTAGTTCATGCTCACCACGACGAGGTTTTGGGTCGCCGCCAAGTAAGCCCCGTCACGCAGCGGGCGGTTGGAACCCTCGTCGCCGGGCTGAGCGCTCGAGCCCTCCACAAAAGCGCCACCGTGGATGTTCACCAGCACCGGCAAGGGGCTGCTCGGCTCTCGTAGCGGCCGCCACACGTTCAGCGACAAGCAGTCCTCGCCCTGAACACCCTGCTCGGGCGGTTTGTCCTGGGGGCAAACGGGGCCGAAGGCGGTCGCCTGCAAGGTGTCCGCCCAAGGCGCTTTGGGGAGAGGCGGCTCGAAGCGGTTGGTGCCCGCCGTAGACTCCGCGTAGGGAATACCCAGGTAAGCCTCGACCTGCTGGGCTTGGTCGGCTTCGACCCCGACCAGCCGCCCGCAGACCGGCCCGGCCGGGGTGGTGAGGTCGGCGGTGGTGCAAGCCTCCCGAACGAAGGTAAAAGGCGTGCCCTGAGCGAATCCCCAGGCCGTACCGAACAGCGCCACCAAACAGACCCACCCTAAAAAACGTTTCATCCACACTCTCCCTCGAGCCTCCTCATCATGTCACTCAACGTTACGACTTCGCTGGGGTACTGGCTCCAGACCCGAACACCGAGCGTGAACCGTTCTCGGTGACGGTTATAAGTTTAGTCCGGCCGCTTGATAAACCGCTCGTAGCGGTCGAACGTGTCAAAGCCGAGCAGTTCGAAGATTTGGATGAGTTTGGGGTCGCCGGTCGGCAGGGTCGTTTCGACGCGGCCCAGCGGGCTTACCGAGGCGAGTTCGTGCAAACTCGACAAGACGACGCGCCGCAGCATCTCGCTCGAGAAACGGTACTCCTGCAACACGCCGACGGCCGTGAGGTAGTACACCCCGTCGATGCCCCCGTGTTCGGTACCGTAGAACGCGTAGCCAACCGGCGGCAGGTCAAGGGTTTCGCGGGTGATAAACCACAAACTCGGCAAAAAACGGCCGCGCCAGCGTTTCAACCAGGCCCAGCGCGCGTCGCTCACCTCGGTTTCGGCTTGTTCGAACACCTGCCGGAAGGCCTCGTCGCTGTCGTGGCTCCAGGCCTCGATGACGAGGGGCGAGCCCAGGGGCGGCAACTCCGACAGACTGAACGCCAGGTCGAACGCGCCCTCGAGCTTGAACCCCAAGTGTTCGAACACCGGCCTGAGCTGAGCGACGCGCGCGTTTGAAAAGTTGTAAAGCGGCACGTGCGCCGCCTCGTGCGGGTGACGTGACAGCATTTTGGTGACCAGGTGCTGCAGGTGGGCAACGTCGTCCTCGAACCAGAGGTTGCTCAAGTACAGGTTTTGGTCGTCCGCGTCTTGCTGCGGCGCGAGCACGTTCACCCCGGCTTTGGGCCGTTCGGTCGCGTCGTCGCTGTAAACGAACGAGCGCACCGCCTCGTGGTCTAAGTCTCGAGCGTGCTCCAGCACGCGCCGCGCCAAGCCGCGCGGGTCGCCGTGACCGATAAAACGGTAGTATTGGCTCAAAAACCAGGTGAGTTCATCGGGAGCGAGCGAGCGAATCACAACGGACTACTCTAACCGATGGAGTCCTTGGGGGGAAAGCTTTGCAGTTTTAGGGTCGGCGCTGCGTCAGCTCAGGCGTCGAAAAACCTACTTCCGCTTGTACCTAAAGTCGCAGTATCCAGCACCCGCCATAAGGGTCTGGGTTCTCTCGAACGACACCTCGTCGCTGTAGCCGGCTATCAGGGCGGCGTCGCGGTTGCAAGACAGGGTCGCGCCCAAGTCGGCCATACCCAGGGCCCGGTAAAGCTCGGCGTAGCGGCAGCGCGTAACGTTGAAAGCCCAAACGTCCTCGCCGCGCTCCAACTCTTCTATCTCGAGCGCCCCACCTCGAAACCATGGCTCCCACTGCGCGGCGAAACCTTCCAAACTGCCCTGGTCTTGCTCACGCATCCTGCGGCCGGTCTCGCGGGCAGCCTCTACGACGACGTCGCGCAGCAAGGCGCGCGTTTTTTCCTCACCGAGTTCCGCCGCTACGGCTTCAAAAAAAGGCTGCAGGACCCGCGCTTCTATCTCGCGGCGCGTCAGCACGCCGACCTGTTCGTTCAGGGTGTCTTTCACAACCGCAGTTTAAGCCAATCCTTAATGAACGTGCAGGACTCTAAAAAACAAGAAGCCTACATAACCCACGTAAGCGAGCAGCAGCGCGCCGCCCCCGAGCCTGCCCAGGCGGCTGCCCCTGAACATCATAAGGAAGACCGCCGCGCTGAAAGCCAGCATCACGCCCAAGTTGGGCGCGGCGCGAACGAATGGCTCCCTGACCGGCGTGACCAGGGCGGTTACGCCCAGCACCGCCAAGACGTTGAAGATGTTCGAGCCGACGATGTTGCCCAGGATGATGTCGGTCTCTTTGCGCAACGCGGCCACCGCGCTGCTGGCGAGTTCCGGCAGGCTCGTACCGAAAGCGACGAGGCTCAAACCGATGACCGCTTCCGGCACGCCGAAAGCCCGAGCGAGCGCCGCCGCGCCGACCACGAGCAGCCGCGCGCCGACCACGAGCAGCCCCACGCCGAGCGTGAGAAACAGCAGCGAGCGCCACAGAGGCGTCTCGGCTTCGGCTGCAGCGGTAGCGGGCGCAGGAACACCGGGTACCGAGGTGTCAGGTGCAGTGACGGGTGCAGCAGTGACGGGTGTAGAAGTGACGGGCGCAGTGACTTGGGCGACGTTGTCCGCCTTAAACAAGTAAAAGAGGTAGACGCCCAGGACGACCAAGAGAAGTGCGCCCTCGAGCCTGCCCACCACGCCGTTCCACAAAACGGGCACGAGCAGCGCGCTTACCCCCAACATGATGGGCACTTCGCGGCGTACAAAGTTCGGGGTGCTCTCGAGCGGGTAGAGCAGCGCGGTCAAACCCAAAATAAGCCCGACGTTGGCGATGTTCGAGCCCACCACGTTGCCGAGCGCGAGTTCCGGCAGGCCCTGCAACGTCGCGGCCAGGGTCGCCGCCAACTCCGGCGCGGAGGTCCCGAAAGCCACGACGGTCAAACCGATGACGACCGAACTTATGTTCAAGCGCCCGGCCAAACGCACGGCGTTGTTGACGAGCAGCTCACCGCCGTAGTAAAGCAGCGCCACCCCCAAAATTACGAACAACAGGTTCACAGTCTCAGGCTAACAGATAAGTCGGTCGCGCCGCACGGGACGGGCTGTCTAAAGGGTCCAAACGTGCAGAAGCTCGTTTGGGTCTACAGCTCCGGTCCGCAAAAGTTTCGCCCGGCCCTGTTCGGATTGAGGCCTATAAGTGCCGACCAGAGAAAGGGCAAGCGCTTGAAAAGCGTCGTGTCGTACCCTTTCGAGACTGTTCGACTCGGAGGGACAGAAGACGAGCGGAAAAGGGTAATGCGGGAGGCGAAGCGGCGACACGGCGGCCCACCCGCAAACGGTACGCTTTGTGCCTTGAAACGCTTTCAACATCAGCTCTTGCTGTCAAGACCTCTTCTGCCAAATCCTCTATTACCAGGTCCTATTCGGCCGAGCTTTCTCCTACCAAGGTCTGAGCCGCCGAGTTTTCCGCCGACAGCACCGCCAACAGCACGTCGACGACGCGGGGCGAGAACCATTTGCCGCGTTGTTCTTTGATTTCGGCGACGGCTTCGGCCACGCTCCAGGCGGGTTTGTAGGGCCGAACGTGCGTGAGGGTGTCGAACACGTCGGCGACCGCCACGATTTGACCGCTGAGCGGAATCTCGTCCCCCGCCAGCCCACGCGGATAACCGCTGCCGTCGTAGCGTTCGTGGTGAGTCAGGGCGACGGTTTCGGCAAGTTGAACGAGACGCGAGCCACCGCGCGCCAGCAGTTTGGCCCCGAGTTCGACGTGCGTTTTCATCACCTTCCATTCCTGCGCCGAAAGCTTGCCGGGTTTGAGTAAAACGTCGTCGGGAATGCCGATTTTGCCGACGTCGTGGAGTGAAGCGGCTCGCTGGAGCAGCTCGGCTTCGGCCTCACCGAAACCCAAACCGCGGGCGAGTTGCGCCGACAACGCGCCGACGCGACCTGTGTGCTGGCCGGTCGTGTAGTCGCGGTATTCCGAGGCCAAGGCCAAGCGCTCGATAACGTCCAGACGGGCCGTTTCCAGTTCCAGGGTGCGCTCGCGGACTTTGCCCTCTAAGTCCTCGCTGTGTTTTTTGAGCGCCAGGTGCAAAAAACGGGTCTGCAACAAGTTGGCGACGCGCACCTTTATCTGGTTCATCTTGAAAGGTTTGTTGAGAAAATCCTTCGCGCCTGCGGCCAGCGCCCTCTCCTCTATTTCGGGGTTGGTGTCGGCGGTGAGCATGAGGATGGGCAGGTACGTCCCGCCGCCTATCCGGTCGCTCAGTTGCGTGAGCAGCTCGAGCCCGCTCACAAAAGGCATGTTTAAGTCGGTGCAAACGAGGTCGGGTTGAAAATGCTCGAACAGGGTCAGCGCCTCGCGCGGGTCGTTGGTGCTCTCGATTCGCGTGTAGCCCGCCCGGTTCAAAATGCGCGTCAGCAAAACGAGGTTGACTGCCTCGTCGTCGACGAGGAGAATTTTAGCGCTACCCAGCAGCGCCACCTCAGCGCCCGCCGAGACTTCGTGAGTTGAAAGAACGGGTGCCGAGCCGTTGTGTGGCGGAACGTCGTTGTAGGTCATGGTCGGTTTCCTTTTCACGCTCAGCCCCAGCCGACGTTACTACGCCAGGCCTGACAAAATTCTTACACCCCCGCGTTGCCGCGTCTCGGTTGAGGCGTGTTCGGGGAGGTCTATTTCAGGAGGTGTATTTCGGGAGGTGTATTCGGGAAGGTGGGTTCGGGTCGGCCGAACCTGCTTACGCGTCCCCGGATTAGCTTTGTCACGTCGCGCGGCGGCGGCTTACTGCTAAACTTGCCCGTAATGCCGCAGTTCCGCAAAGACCCGTTCGGCCCGGCTTGGGTCATCATTTCACCCGAGCGCGGTCTCGAGCCTTCGGATTTCGGCAGTGCCGGGGGTGTGGCGGCGACCTCACCCCTGTCGCCGGGCGCCGAAACGCGCCTGGGCAAAGAGGTGCGCGCGCTGCGCCCGGCGGGTTCCGGCACAAACGCCCCCGACTGGCGGGTGCGGGTGCTCGAGCCCTACGCGAGCCTGTTGGAAGCGGACAAGCCGTTTCAACCCAGCGGCGACGAACCTTTCATAGCGGCGGCCAGCAGCGGCTACCAAGAACTCGTCGTCGACCATCCCGAAGCCGACATGAGCTTAGACCGCATGACCCCTGAACACGTCACCGAACTGCTCAAACTCTACCGCGAACGTTTGAGCCTGTTGGCGGGCAAACCCGGCATCCGCCATATTCAGCTCACCAGGAGCGTCGGGCGGGCGGCGGGCGCGGCTTACGACCACCCGCACACACAGCTGTTGGCGGTGCCGGTCGGCAACCGCTGGCTGGACGAAGAAAAACTAGCGGCGCAAGACCACCACGCACGCCACGCTCGCTGTTTATTTTGCGACGTCATCGCGGCGGAGCTGACCTTTAAGGCGCGGCTGGTCAGCTACAACGAACACTTTATCGCCCTGGCGCCTTACGCCTCGAAGACGCCTTTCGAGACGTGGCTGCTACCTCGTCAGCACAGTAGCGGTTTTACCGCCCTGGCGAGCAACACAGTTCCTTACTTGACGGACCTGTTGCAGAACATGGTGCGGGCCATGAACACAGCCCTCGACCGCCCGCCCTACAACTTGATTTTGCACACCCTACCCCTCGAGGACGATTCTCGGTATCATTGGCACATCGAACTGTTGCCACGCCTTACCAAACACAGCGGTTTCGACTGGAGCAGCGGCTTTTACGTCAACCCGACCCCGCCCGAGGACGCCGCCCGTTTCCTGCGGGGCGCCCTGGCCCTGCAAGAGGTCAACGCGTGACGGTCCGGCGGCGCGAAGCGGCTCGGGGCCGCGCCGGGCGCGGCGCGGCGCGGTCGCAAACCGGTCCGGCCCAGCGCAACCGCGGCGTCAACATGATTTTTTTGCTGCTGGCTATCGTCGGCAGCTTACACGCCGTGACCATGCTCGGCGTCGAAACTTGGCGCGGTTTTGCGGGCGCGCAAGAGGTGACGCGGCTGGAGCAGGACATAGGCGCGTTGCAGTTTGAAATCGGCGGCCTGCAAGCGGTTGTCGACCACGCCGCAGACAAGGCCTACCGCGAACAGCTCGCGCGGTGCTTGGGCTTTATCTACCCCGACGAGACGCGCTTTATCACGTTGCTCGAGCCCGGCCAAGAGCCGACGTTGAGCGGGCCGCTTTGTCACTGAGTATGGCCCGCCGGTAGCTTACAGAAAAACCTCAGACTGAAGGCTGCTCGACACTTTTCGGTCGAACCTCGTACCCTTTTCGTGTGATTCCCTTGAAATTGAACGCGAGCAGGGCGCGCAGAAAGACTCGCGAAGAAAGCCTACGGACGGTGATACTACAGCTCGTAAACCTTGGAACATTTGTTCGCTTCATCGCTAGTCCGCATCACCTGATTCGACCGAACTTGAGAAGTCTGAGGCCGTACCCGTCCTAACATAGGCTTTGTCTTGCGGGCTCGAGGCCGTCTTTCCAACTCGATGTTCCTTGTGCGGTTTGCCCTGCGCCAATCGGGTATCCTGAAAAAACACTTGGAGGCTGCTTTGCCGGACGATACTTTGACCTGGATGAACGAACTCACCGCCGAGATGGAAGAACGGCGCAAGCGCGTGGAGCGGGGCGGCGGCGCGGCGCGACTCAAAAAACAGCACGAGGCCGGCAAACTGAGCGCGAGGGAGCGTGTTCATACCCTACTGGACGAGGACACGTTCACCGAACTCGGCGTTTTTACCGAACACTCGGGCGGCGAACTCATGGCGGGCATCGACGCGCCCGGCGAGGGCGTGGTGACCGGCTACGGGCAAGTGGGCGGGCGCACGGTGTTCGTGTTCAGCCAGGACTTTACCGTACTGGGCGGCTCGCTCGGCAAGATGCACGGCCAAAAAATCGCCCAAGTCATGGACCTGGCCGTCAAGACGGGCGCGCCGATTATCGGCCTGAACGACTCGGCGGGGGCGCGCATCCAAGAAGGTGTCGACTCGCTTTCGGGCTACGGCGAGGTGTTTTACCGCAACGCGGTCTACTCGGGCGTGGTGCCGCAAATCAGCGCGATTTTGGGGCCCTGCGCGGGCGGCGCGGTCTACAGCCCGGCGCTGACCGACTTCGTGGTGATGGCTAAGGGCTCGTCGTACATGTTCATCACCGGGCCGGAGGTGATTCGGTCCGTCACCAAAGAAGACGTGACTTTTGAAGAGTTGGGCGGGGCCGACGTGCACACCCGCACTTCGGGCGTGGCCCACTTGGAGGCCGAGGACGACGAGGGCGTGCTCGAGAACATCCGTAAGCTACTTACCTACTTGCCCCAGTCCGCCAAGGAAAAGCCGCCCCTCAAACCGACCCAAGACCCGGACACCCGCCGCACCCCGGAACTCTTGAAAATCGTCCACCCCGACCAGCGCCGCCCTTACCCGATGACGGACGTTATCGAGACGATAGTGGACGACAAAACTTTTTTCGAAATCCAGCCGGACTTCGCCAAAAACATCGTTGTCGGTTTTGCCCATCTGGGCTCTCAAGCCGTCGGTATCGTCGCTAACAACCCGCGGCACTTGGCGGGCACGCTCAACATCGACGCGTCGGACAAGGCCGCCCGCTTTATCCGCACCTGCGACTGTTTCAACGTGCCGGTGGTAACGTTGGTCGACGTGACCGGGTTTTTGCCCGGCGTCGCGCAGGAGCACGCAGGCATCATCCGGCACGGCGCGAAGATGCTCTACGCCTACGCCGAGGCGACGGTCCCGAAAATCACTTTAATCGTCCGCAAGAGCTATGGCGGCGCGTATCTGGCTATGAACTCGCGCGACATGGGCGCGGACGTGGTGCTCGCCTGGCCCACCTCGGCGGTCGCGGTGATGGGGGCGGAAGGTGCCGCCAACATCATCTACCGACGCGACATCGCCGGTTCCAAACACCCCGAAGCGACCCGCGCCGAAAAAATTGCCGAGTACAAGCGTAAGTTCGACAACCCCTACCGCGCGGCGGCGCGTGGCTACATCGACGACGTCATCGACCCCAAAGACACGCGGGGCCACCTCATTCGCCACCTGCGAATGTTGGCGCACAAGCGCGAGGAGCGGCCCTTTAAGAAGCACGGCAACCTGCCCCTGTAACCGCTTTCTGCGCTTCGCGCAGTGCTCACGTAGTGCTCGCATAATGCGGAGGCGCTGCGGCGCTCACCCGAACGGAACGCACGCCGCAGCAAAGGGTCGCGCCCAAAAGCGCTCGAGCTTTGAGCGCGACCCGAGAACCCCACTCAGGACAGGTCTTGCTCCGTACCCACGAGCGGCAACAGGTATTCGTAGAGACGGCCCACGTCGTCCGTGACGATTTCCCAAACCGCCAGGTCGGGCCGAAGCTCGTAGGCGAGGTCGTTCAGCCGCGCCACGAACGTCACGTCCCAGGCGTCACGGTGCTGAATAAGGTGATTCAGGAAGCCCTCAGGCACGTTCCCCCCGAGGGCGTACGCCAACACTTCTCTAAGGTCTAACATCTCGAGTCCAGCCTACCCCCAATGTACGGGTTTATTCGTCAAACAGAGTCGTTTCCTCAACCCTACCCTTAACTTTAACCGGCTCGCCCTTGAGGACAGCCACAACTCTTTGCTTTATCTCCTCGATAAGCTCAGGGTTATCCTGCAGGTACTGGGCGGCTTTCTCTTTGCCCTGACCTAAGCGCTGTTCGTTATAGCCGTACCACGAGCCCGACTTGTTGACCACGTCCAGGTCTGTCGCTACCGTGATGAGGTCGCCCAGCTTGTCGATGCCGCGGCCGAACATAATCTCGACCTCGGCCTCTTTGAAGGGCGGGGCCACTTTGTTCTTGGTGACTTTCACGCGGGTTAAGTTGCCCACCTTGTCCGCGCCCGACTTCACGTCGCCCTTGCGGCGCACTTCCATACGCACCGAGGCGTAGAACTTAAGCGCCCGGCCGCCCGGCGTGGTCTCGGGGTTGCCGTACATCACGCCGATTTTCTCCCTGATTTGGTTGATGAAGATGGCCGTCGTGTGGCTCTTGGACAAGATGCCGGTGAGTTTGCGTAAAGCTTGGCTCATCAGTCTGGCTTGCAAGCCGACGTGCGAGTCGCCCATCTCGCCTTCGATTTCGGCTCTCGGTACCAGTGCTGCGACGCTGTCGATGACGATGATGTCGACCGCGCCCGACCGAACCAGCAGTTCGGTTATCTCCAAGGCTTGTTCGCCGGTGTCGGGTTGCGAGACGAGCAAGTTGTCGACGTCGACGCCGATGGCTTTGGCGTAACTCGGGTCGAGCGCGTGTTCGGCGTCGATAAAAGCCGCCACCCCGCCCACGCGTTGCGCTTCGGCGACGACGTGCAAGGAGAGCGTGGTCTTGCCGCCGGATTCGGGGCCGTAGATTTCGACCACTCTACCCCTGGGCAAGCCGCCTACGCCCAAAGCCAGGTCCACCGACATCGAGCCGGTGGAGATGACGCCCTGTTCCAAACGCCCGGTTTCGTCTCCCAGACGCATCACCGCGCCCTTGCCGAACTGCTTCTCTATTTGCAAGAGGGTGTTGCTCAGGCTTTTTTGTTTTTCGTCGCTCATGTTCGTCTCCTCAACCTCGGCAGATGACGGGCTGTCTCGAGTCAGCCGCGTGCGTGTAAAAATTATACCTTATTTTTTAAGGCAACATCAAAAGCTGCCTGTGGCTTGGCGCCTATCGGTTTGTTCACACAACTGACCGAAGCAAGGCGGCTCGAGCCCCGAGCGCAACGCTTGAAACGTTTAGAAAGCGTTGTCCACAGTCACCAACTTGAGACCTCTCAACGAGATAAAACTTGCACAGGTTAAAGACAAAAAGCCGGACACCTTTTGGCCGTTACGCTGAGACGAACGCAAGGCTCGAAAGACACGCGGCCGTTCCGAAGTTCCGGCGGGTCGACGTCTGTCCTGAAGCGCGGTTCGAGCTGAACCGCGGCGCGTCCGTAAGGACGACCGCATGGGGTTTTTCAGTGAGCGTCGGCGGTACTCAAACCAACGACCTGGAAACCTGAAAACGTCGCCACACCAGGTACACGCCACCGGCGAACAAAACACCCAGGACGAGCCAGCCGTAGGCGTTGGCGAAGGGAATCAACGCGTGCCAGTTGCGCCCCAACAGCGCTCCGGCAGCGACGAGCAGGGCGTTCCAGAGGAGCGTTCCCAGGGTAGTCAGCGCGGTAAAACGCCACGGGTTGACGGCCAAAAACCCTGCCGGTATGGACACGAGCGTGCGCAGCGTCGGCACAAAGCGGGCAAATACCAACGCATGAACGTCGAAGCGTTCGTAAAGAGCCAAAACCCTGTCGAGGTCGCTTTCGCGCAGCAACACAAAACGGCCCCGCCGACGTATAAACCGGCGCACCCGCACCTCACCGAGGGCTCGAGCCGCGCCGTAAAAAATAAGTTGGCCCAACAGCGCCCCGAGCGTTCCCGCCGCGAGCACGCTTGCAAAGCCCAGGTCGCCGCGCGCGACCAAAAAGCCGGCAAACGGCAAAACCAGCTCGGGTGCCAAAAAAAGGAGCAACAGGGCGACCCCGAGGTAGTCGAGCGACGCGACCGCGGCGGTGATAAATCCCAGGCTGTCTCCCAAAACCTCGAGCACGCTCTACCTTACAGCCCGCGCAGAAGCGCGACGGTAGGGAAAACTACCACCAAGGGTAGAGCGTCTTTGTTTTGAGGGGGCAAGTGCGGAACGGCTTTTCGGCGGACTGGTCGCTCAGTTCGGGGCATTCTTCAAACCGCCTTGCTTTTGTTCAAGCAACAACGTTTTCAACTCAGCGTCCGGCTCCGGCCGCGCCCCTAAGCGCTCGACCACCCAAGCCGAGACGCGGGTGGCGAACACCGCTGCCGCCTCGGCACTTTGGTTTTGCAAATAGCGCGCCAAGAACGCCCCAGCGAAAGAGTCCCCCGCGCCGGTCGCGTCGAGGAGACGATTAGTGGCCGGCGGAACACGGCTGAACTTGCCCCGGTCCAAAACGAGCGCGCCTTCGGCGTCCAGCTTGAGCGCGACAAGCGCGCCGGGATAAAGCCCGGCAAGTGCCGTGGCGACCGCCCTGGGCTCGGTCAAGCCGGTGAGCGCTTGACCTTCTTCTAAGTTTGGGAAAAAAAGCTTGACCCCCAAGTCTCGTGTGCAGTCCAAAAAACGCGTCACGCCCATCTCGTGGATCATCTGAAACGAGCCCGGGTCGAACGACAGGGTTGCGCCCGCCGCCGCCGCGATTTGCGCCGCTTGCCGCGCGGTCGTGCGGGGCGGGTCGCTGAAAAACGACCAAGCGGTCAGGTGCAGGTGGCGCGTCTTTGCCAGCGCGGCCTCGGGCAGTTCCGCGGGCAACAAGTAAAAGTCCGCGCCTTGGCCGGAGACCATCGAACGTTCGCCGGTAGCGTCGACAAACACCGCGACGGAGCCGGTAGGGTGCGCCGGGCTGCTGACCAGCAGGGGCTCGACACCTTCTTTTTGCAACTCCTCGCGGGCTAAGCCGCCGAAACGGTCTTGTCCGACCTTGCCGATGAAGGTCGTGGCCGTGCCGCACCGCTGCGCCCACACGGCCACATTGGCGGCGCTGCCGCCAGGACTCAGCGTCACCTCGCCCAAGGTGTCGCCGCCCCTAAGCAGGTCGCGCTCCGTGCGGATGAGCACGTCCCAGGCGTAATCTCCCAAAACCACCAGGTCCCTCATAAAGCGTGAGTGTAACACTCTTTACAAGCGCACCCGAACCGACAGTGACTTTTCTCGCACGCTATTTTTTAGCTGCACGTTTCAGCAACGGCAGGTAGAACAAAAGGGCTAAAACACACAAGACAAAGCTGAGCGCGAACGCCGCACTGTACGCCTGGGGCGGGTAGACCCCGTTTTGCTGAGCAAAACTGCCTATCAGCACGCCCAAGCCCCACTGCAACAGCGCGCTGCCGCCCAAACCGAACAGGTTGACCGCCGTCACCGCACGCCCGGTGAGGTGCAGCGGAAATAGGCTCCTGACCTGGGTAAACATCAACACGGCGAAGGCCGCCGACACGCCGAACGCCCCAAACAGCGCGACTAGGCTCCACTGCGGCCACGAAGCTTCAAAAAGTGCAAGCCCGCCCAAGACGGACGCAAACACGCCCGCACTTGTCGCAATCACCTTAGCGACGCTGAACCTGCTCCCCAAAAACCCGGCGGCAACGTAGCCCAGGGTGATGCCGCCGCTCATCAAGAACAAAAAGTTGCCCACCGAGACGCTCGCCAAGCCCAACACCTCGCTCAAAAACGGCCCGGCCCAAAGGCTTTGGTAAGCGAACAAACTTCCGACCATAGCAAAGTTCAAAAAGGCGATGCGCCAAAAGCGTACGTCGCGGAAGATGTCTTGAAAACCTCCTTGTTGGGTTGCAAGCTTTTGCACAACGGGCGCGTCTTTGGCCCAAACCGTCAAGGCCAGGATGCTCAAAAACGTCGCGGCGGCGCCGAACAAAAACACGCTGCGCCAGCCGAAGCGTGCGCTCAGCAGCGCCAGCGGCGTCGCGGCGACAAGTGCGCCCGTGGAGCCGAGCGCCAGGTAGGTGCTCGAGACGAGCGCAAACCGCTCACCCCCGAACCAACCGCTGAACGACTTGAGCGCGCCCATCAGGTTGCCGGCCGTGCCCACGCCGATAAGCGCGCGCCCCAGGGCCAACACCGCGAACGACTCGCCAAAACCGAACAGTAGACAGCCCGCCACGCTCGCCAGCATCAGCAGCGGCGTCACGAAACGCGCCCCGAAACGGTCCAGCGCCGCCCCAAACGGCAACTGCGTGAGCGCCAACCCCGCAAAAAACAAACTCGTCATAAAGCCGAGTTGCGACGCCGTGAGCGACAGGTCCCGTACCAAGTCTTCGGCGATGACGGCGTTGGTCGAGCGCAAAAAGTAAGAAAGAAAGTAAGCGACGAAAAAGACGAAAAACACGACGAAACGCTGCGGCATTCGTGCAGCTTAACAGCACGGCTCGAGCAAGGAAGTCAGGGGTTGGGAAGTCGAAGGTAGAGGAGTAGGCAAGGTGAGCCAGAAGCTTTTACCTACCCGCCCCCTCAGGCGTAGCCCAACACCTCTTGCCTGCGCCGTCCCCATTCCAGAGCGCTCGCGATGCCCTCGTCGACGCTGCGCTCGGTTTGCCAGTGAAGCAGGTCTTTCGCCCGGTCGGCGTTGGCGTAAGCGCCCGCCACGTCGCCGGGGCGGGGCGGGGCGTCGCGTTTGGGGATGCTCGCGCCCCAGACGCGTTCAAAAGCCGCCACGAGTTCCTTGACCGTCACGCCGTCGCCGGTGCCCAAGTTGATAACGTTGTAAGGCTCTCCGGTCGCTGCCAACACCGCTTCGAACCGCTCGACCGCTTGCACGTGCGCCCTCGCCAAGTCCCAAACGTGGATATAGTCGCGGATGCCCGAGCCGTCACGGGTCGGCCAGTCGGTGCCGGTAATTTGAAACTCGCCCAGCTTGCCGAGCGCCGTGTCCACGAGCTTGCCCAAAACGTGCGACGGGGCCGGGGCGTGAATGCCGGTGCGGTACTCGGGGTCGGCCCCGATGGGGTTGAAGTAGCGCAGCGCAATCGCCCGCAGGCTGCCGGCCTGCGCCAAGTCGGAGAGCACCATTTCCATCATGTACTTGGTACGCGCGTAGGGAGAAGAGGGTTTGAGCGGCGAGGTTTCGGTCACCCGAAAGTCGGTGGTCGCGTCGTAGAGTGAGGCCGAGGAGCTGAAAACGACGTTGGGGTGACCTGAGTCTTCCAGAATTTTGAACAGCTCCAAAGACTTGCACACGTTCTCGCGGTAGTAGCGGTACGGCTCCTCGACCGACTCGGGCACGACGATGAGCGCGGCGCAGTGAATGGTGCAAACGATGTCGGGATGGTCGCTGAAAATGCGTTTCAGCAACCTCTTGTCGGCAATGTCACCCTCATAAAAAACGCGCCCCTCGGTGAAAACCTTGGGCCCGGTGACGAGCGAGTCGAGCAAGACGGGCGTGTGGCCCTTGTCCAACAGCGCACTGGCAATCGTACTGCCGATGTACCCCGCGCCCCCTGTAACCAGTATGTCCATGCGTAAACCGTCCTTATCGCCACCAGGCTAGCGCATCTCTTTTCTGAACGTTGTGCATTAAGCCCCCTGCATAGTGCACCCTCGCACCCGTGGCACTTTTGTGAGGGACTCGAGAACCCTTTGCGGAACCCTCCAGCAAACGTTCAAACAAGGGCGAGAACCGCTCACACGGGTTTGGTACGCTTTCCAGTTCATGACCTCCGTTAACTCGAGCGAAGCAAGAAGACACGGGTTCCGACAAGGAGGCGAACAACTCTTTCAAGGGGAGCTGTATTATCGGGATCCGTACAAGGCTCGAAAAGGGTGACTCACAAAGGTGTCGAAACGAGCCTCCGGTTTACCCGGTCGCCGGTTGACTCACCGGTCGGCTCGTCGGCGCACGCCGGGAGGAACCCGACGAGGGCGAAGGGAGAACGAGCCCACTCACCTTGGCCGAAGTGCTCGTTCTTTGTAAACAGGGCTTCCTCTCCCCTGTTTCTTTGTAAGGGTTCAGCCCTGACCGGAGCTTTCTGTAAATCTGACAACAGACACCCCGCACCGCGTTAGCGTAAAGGGTCAGTTCCACACAGATTTGAACTTAGGTTCGGCCCCACCGGGCGGACGCTAGGGCGTCTGTGACCACCTGACGGAATCGGGGTAGCAGCTATGAAACGGTTATCAGTTTTCCTCTTTATTTGCGCATTGACGTTCGCGTCGGCACAAGGAGGCACGACGGCCAGTGCCGACATCGTCAGCGCCGCAGACACCACGGTGACGCTCGGCACCGCGACGTTGCGCGACACGGACGGCGGCGGTGTCGTGGCGCTGTTCGACATCGGCTCGAACGACGTTATCAGCCCGGGTGAGCACGCCATCCACGTTCACGAAACCGGCAGCTGCGACATGGCCGACACCGACAACGACGGCGTTCAAGAAGCTGCGGGCGCGGCGGGCGGACACTACAACCCAACCGACGTGGGCCACGGCGACGACAACGGGCCGCATGTGGGCGACAGCGAAAACTACAACTATACTTTCGCCGCCGACGGCAGCTTTTCGGGCGAGGTCGTTTTTCCACAAGCCAGTCTGTCAGGGGACAATCCGCTGCTCAAAGAGGGCGGCACCGCCCTGATGATTCACGAAGGCACCGACGACAAGACGAGCGACCCCGGCGGTGAGGCGGGGTCGCTCGTCGCGTGCGGCGTCATCATGGCGCAAACGGCGGGCGCGGGGGCTCAAGAAGCGAGTAGCGCGCCACAACCCACCACCATCACCGGCAACGCCTTCAACCCTGAACAACTCGACGCGACGCAAGACCGTGTCGACTCGCTGCAACTGCCGGAGGGCTTCAGCATCGGCGTTTTCGCATCGGGCTTCCAGCGCCCCCGCATGTTGGCGCAGAGCGAGGACGGCACGGTCTACGTGACTTTGGAGGCCAGCAACGAGGTCGCCATCCTGCGCGACACCGACGGCGACGGCGTTTCGGACGAGCAAACCATTCAGGGCGACTTTGGAGACGTGAACTTGCTTCACGGCATCGAAATCGACGGCGACACCATCTACCTCGCCAGCGAAAAAACCGTGTGGAAAGGCACCTTGGGCGCGGACGGAACCGTTGAAAACCTGAGCCCGCTGGTCGAAAACCTGCCCGACGGCGACCAGCACGGCCACCGCACCATCGCGCTTGCGCCGGACGGGATGCTCTACGTCGACCTCGGCTCGTCGTGCAACGCTTGCACCGAAACGAATCCCGAAAACGCCACCATCCTTCGCTTCAACCCCGACGGTTCCGGGCGCGAGATTTTCGCTTCGGGCCTGCGCAACACCGAAGGCTTCGACTGGCACCCGGTCACGGGCGAGATGTGGGGGGCAGACCACGGCATCGACTGGCGCGGCGACAACACCCCGCCCGAAGAGGTCAACCGCTTAGTGATGGGCAACGACTACGGCTGGCCTTACTGCTACGGCGACCGGCAGGCCAACACCGCGATTCCCTACCCGCCGCCCCAGGGTTACGACACGCTTCAGGCGTACTGCCAAGAGGCCACCGAGGGCGTCGAGTTGGGTTACCAAGCGCACAGCGCGCCCATCAACCTCAAGTTCTACGACGCCGAGATGTTTCCCGAGGCCTACCGCAACGACGCTTTTGTGACGATGCGCGGCTCCTGGAACCGCTACCCCGCGACTGGCTACAAGGTCGTGCGCTTGGACTTCGACGACCAGGGTGAACTGACCGGTGCCGAGGACTTTGTTACGGGCTGGCTGACCGAGGACGGCAACGCGCAGTTCGGGCGCGTCGCCGGGCTGCTGGTGATGAACGACGGCTCGCTGCTCATCTCGGAAGACACTAACGGAATGATTTACCGCGTGACTTACGAGGGAAGTAACTAAAAACATTCACATACTTTTAAACCCGACCCGGTTACAGAACGTAGCCGGGTCGTCCTGCTGAGCTTGACCGGGAACACGGTACGTGAGCGCAATGAGGCGACCTGCGTTTTCCTCAAACGAAGACAATTTTTCTCTTTGTTACAGGTTGAACCCGAACATCCGCATCTGCTTTTTACCGTCCTCGCTCATCTTTTGCGGGCTCCAGGGCGGCGACCAGACGAACTCGACGGTCACTTTTTTGACGCCTTCGACCTTCATAGCGGCAAGTTCGGCGTCGGCTTGAATCATGTCTTGCACCGGGCAGCCCATGCTCGTCAGGGTCATGTCGATGGCAACCGCGCCCTCGTCGTCTATTTCGACGTTGTAAATAAGGCCTAAGTCGACCACGTTGACCGGAATTTCGGGGTCGCGAACGACCTTGAGGGCCTCGAGAATCTTATCTTGCATCTCCGACCTGGTCGTGTTCTCAGCAATCTCGGTGTTCTCAGCAACCTCGGCGTTTTCTGCGCTTGTTGTGCCTGCGACATTTTCCATGTCTTTAAGGTAGCAAACTTTCGTGCAGACGCGTGTCGGGTCGGGGCTTTGAGGCTTGCTCCGACTGTGGTCTATCCCCTGTGGGGGCGCCAGCGACAAGCTAGAATACGGCTTATGGCAAAACGTACCTATTTCGGCACCGACGGCATTCGAGGCGTGGCGGGGCAGCCGCCGATAACGGCGTCGTTCGCGTTCCGCGTCGGCGTGGCGGCGACCGAGGCGCTTAAACGCACAGGGGTCACCGCGCCGAAGGTCGTTATCGGCACCGACACCCGGCGCTCGGGCCAGATGCTGGCTCAGGCGCTCGGCAGCGGCGTCATGTCGCGCGGTGGCAGCGTCGTTTTTTTGGGCGTTATCCCGACGCCCGGCGTGTCTTACTTAGCAAGAGCGTTGCAGGCGCAAGCCGGCGTCGTCATCAGCGCGTCGCACAACCCCTTTCAAGACAACGGCATCAAACTGTTCAACGAACTCGGCGAAAAGCTCAGCGACGCGGTCGAGAGTGAGATAGAAACGTTTTTGGACCAAGACCTGGACGACTTGCCGCCGGTTGTCGGCGAGCACATAGGCGTCTCGCAACGCTACCGCCGCGACAACAACGACTACCTACACTTTTTGCTGGACAACGCGCCCTTTCTGGACGGCCTCAAGGTCGGTTTGGACTGCGCCAACGGTGCCTGTTTTGAACTCGCCCCCGAGGTCTTTCAAAGGATAGGTGCGCGCATAGACGTTATCAACGCCCACCCGGACGGTCTCAACATCAACGTGCGCTGCGGCTCCACCCACCCCGAAATGATGCAACGGCGCGTCACAGACCTGGATTTGGAGGTCGGCGTCACTTTCGACGGCGACGCCGACCGCGCCCTGCTGGTCGACAAAAAGGGTCGCCTCGTCACGGGTGACCACATCCTCGCCATTTGCGCCCTGGCTCGAGGCGAGAAAACGGTCGTCGCCACCCTCATGAGCAACTTAGGCGTCGAGCGTTACCTGAAAGAAAAGGGCGTCGACCTTGTCCGTACCAAGGTCGGTGACCGCTACGTTCACGAAGCCATGCAAGAACGTGGCCTGAGCTTGGGCGGCGAACAGTCCGGCCA